>NZ_JBEOPO010000015.1:0-107327 GCF_040310145.1 Shewanella sp. S1-49-MNA-CIBAN-0167
ATACCTAACAGATTGTTAAATTTGGCAATAATTCACACGCCAATACATTCTTACTGAGCCAACTGCATAGGCATGTTGATTAATGATGTTGATCCTGAAGAGGTTTACGGTGAAATCAACCCTGAGAGCACGCCCAATTCATCATATTGATTTAGTGGTTTTGAGTGTTGTTAGGTGATATAGCGATAAAAATGGAACGGTAATAGTAGTGCAGGTAACCCAGTGACGTGCTGGCAGTCGACAACCCATTTTTTGGTAACGTCTTGGGCTACTTAATCTAGTGTTTTGGGTGAACGTTTCAAGGGTAGAAAAATGGGTGGCACGATTATAAGGATTGACAAAACTAAAACTAAAAAGGACCCATTCATGAATAAATAGGTCCTTAGGTTCAGGCCACTAATCTTTGCAATCCATAATATTTAGATGTCCCCCTGTCGTGCCCGCCTCGACGGTAACTGCGCCAGCATCTTTAAATATTACAAATGGCCCATCTGTAATATTATCTGCTTCAGGATCATCAAGATGACCTAGGCACGTATATCCCACATGATAATCGCCAGCCGGTAAGTAACCCATTGTAAAGTGCCAATCACCTAGGTTGTCCTGAAAAACAGGACCCACTGAAATCGGCTCAGTTAACCCGTCAGGCGGAGTCGATCCCATATCGGCCATCATGGATAATTCAGTCACTTTTGCTGGATATAGATAGGCTAGATGCTCAAAAATACCATTGTCAGCCAAATCGACATAGGTAGTTTCACAATCTGCAATCCACTGAGCATCAACATCACCACGTAAATGCCCCATATCTGCATTATCGACAGACCACACGCCTCGGTGTCGCAATTGGAATTTATCTTGCTGCTGGGTTAACGCTTTATAGAGATTAATCTCCATTGTCATTTCCAAGTTCTTGTTCGCGGTTACTTGGAAATTTCGAAGTGGTAACTTTCCCTCTTCGGCTTCTAGAGCAAAGCGCCCTTGGGCATTATTAATATATGAGCCTTGATTACCATCACCTTGTACGATGCTGATATATGCATCATTATATTGACCTGCTTTGAGTTGAAATTTATTCAGCACCAAATTACGTTCCATTCCTTGATACTGTAGTAAATTAAACTCACGATTTTGCAACGTAATACGCTGCTCTTCACCTTGTTGATTTTTCACAACAAGCTGATCTAACACCATGCCTACTTCGTTAACACCTGACATTGGTGCGTCTGATATCGCGATAGTCAACTCACCTTTGTCTGTAGCATCATCGCTATTACAAGCACATAGGATCAATGCTGCTGTCAAAGTCATTGCAAACTTAATCTTATTCATTTTAACCTCCCTCGCCATTTAACACACTCCAAGGTTAGGGCTATCGCATGAGAGCTTGCTTTTTGAACGCTACGCTTAACCTGCAAACAAAAAACAAGAAATCGTTCAAGCTATGAAGACTTGATGAACTATGGCAGCTCATTAAACAAACTAATACTGTTCAAAAAACGTTCGCGATTTCACCCTAGTTTCAAGATACGCTTGCGAACCGGACACAAATTGATCTTGGTCAATATTTGAGCAAGTTGGGGTATTATTTTTTAGTTTATCGGTTTAACGCAGTCTAATCTTATCATGTGCGGTAAATATTATATTCTGAGAATTATAAGCCAAGATTCAAATATTTTTAACTTAGCCGTAATCTCAGAGGTATGAGCGAATTCTTAATAATTACCGCTAACTCATTGGGTCGCAGACAGCACTAAGTGGATGATTCCTGAACAACAATATTATTACGTAATTATCTTATAAGTTTGGACCAATGCGTATTTTGCAAATCGTTGTTATACATCTAAATGACAGGGAGTTATAAAATGAAAAAATATATTTTTGCCTTGAAAAGTTACATTGCACTGCTTCTGATTACCTGCTTAATCATTACTGCTAATATCAGTGCTGCCCCCAGTGGTGGAAGGGGCGGTGGAGGAGGTGGAAGTGACGGTGAAAGTGGAGATACACCTGACTATAAGGAGCTAGTTATTCTCTATCGGGATGAAAACGGTGTTCCCATCCCAACAGAACCACAGCTTGTAATCGATCCCGAGACTGGTTTAGAGGTCTGGGGGGGATTATGTAGACAACCCATCGCTTTTAATGTGTCCAACGACTTCGATACTATGTGTCCAACGAGTTGCGCGGTGAAAATAGGTGGAAAAGATGTTGTTAGTAGCATCGATCAATACTCCTGCGCAGTCGCCGCTGAATGCACGGGCTGTACACAGGAGGTTGATTTTGGTCGTATAAATGTTGCTAGATCGGGTTCATCAGTATTTGAATCTCAATTAGACGACGTGATTGTGAGCTTGTCCACCGCAGATTGTGTCACTCTCGATCCCGCCGGACGTTTAGTTGCTAACACGGTCGAAAATGGCATTGATCCGACTACGCCAATAGTAGTGACCAGCACTATCGACTCGCCAATACAGAATCTAGCTATCTACAGGCAACTGATGCTGACGGGTGACATAGGTGTTGGTTTACCTGAAGGTGTTGGTTTACCTGAAGGTGTTGATGTACTTAACACCGCAGCAAGGGGGATCGGTACAGCGTCTGGAAAGTCTGGCGAAGTTAATGTGGATCTGATTGTCTATCTCAATCAGATATTTGGTCTGACGGAAGTGGATGACACTATCCTTGGCAAACTATATGAGGATTACAGGGAAGAAGTAAAAGGTAATATGGAAACTGTCACTAAAGTCTTCTTGGACTTTGGAGATTATAGGTATGCTCGCTTAGAAAACTTCTCAAGTGAGACTAAATCACTGCCCAGACCCGCTTATATACTTGGCGATACAAGCTTTGGCTTCTTCGAGTATTTGGCCGTCACTCCTGATAATTTAGATCGATTCTTCATCAAAAAGGGCTCTATCCTAGAGGCGGTGTTCTGTAATAATTTTGATGAAAATGGGCATTGTGTTGCCGATATGGCCGATTCAACTACTGGAGAGGGTATTGCTGCTGGTTTCACTGGCGGTAATATCGGTGGGTTTGCCCAATCAGCTGATGATACTCGCGCCGTGATTAATTTCATGCACAACTGGCCGATGCCGCTCGATTATGCCACCCCTGTATCTTGCGTGGCCTCGAGCAATATCACCTATGACTTATCGATCAGTAATGAATCCGGTCTACAGGTACCCGTGCGCATGATAGACGGCATGGAAGAGGGCAGAGAATTTATTGTGTCCATCGCCAATGCAGGGCCAGACGCTGCTTCCGGTACCGTTACGGTAAGCGCCGAAGAGACAAATGGACGCCCTATCAATGGCTCACCATGGATTTTTGAATTCACTGATCTAGGTGCCAACAGAAGTGAGTCGTTCACTCAAATCTTCATTATTGACCTTGGTTATGCTACTACCATTAACTGGACGGCCACAGTGGCTAGCGCAGATGATGCAAACCCCAACAACAACGACGTTACCGCAACCACCAGCATAAAAGTGACACAAGGGGGTGGCAGAAAGTAATCAATCAACGTGATTTGCTGCAAACCACACTTATCCGAGCTACAACCGTTAGAAAATGAAAAAAAAGGGGTTGGAAATCGCCCCTTTTTTAATAGAAGTGGAATAAATTGAGTCAAATCGTGGCCAAGCCCGACAAAAACTAATAAACAGTAGAATAATCAACTTAATATAAAATCGATTAGCGATGTTCAATCATTCAGTTGTCGACCATTATTTTTGTAGGTCTAAGTGCTGTTATCCGTCATTCGGTTTGACTTGCCGCTACAAAGATTGATTGTATGACGAAAAACCCAGTCTGAATAGTAAACCTGCGTGTTAGCCCAACAACACGCGTTGTAGCATTACTCTTCCCCCAAATTACTCCCGCAAACGCTCTCCACACAATCAGCCCCACAATCTCCAAGCTAACCCCGATGCTCGCGATGTGGCTTGTTTGCTGGCTTTTTCAAATATCATGTTAGTGCCTAAACAATAGAAATGGTTCTTTGCGCGGGTGATGGCGGTGTAAAGCAGTTCTTTACTGAGTAACTGCCATTGGGCTGGGCTGGGCTTATGGGGTAACACAAAACTGACCTTATCAAACTCGCTGCCTTGGCTCTTATGTACTGTCATGGCATAGCAAGTGTCGTGGCTCGGTAAGCGTGCCGGTAATACTTTGAGCAAGCTGCCATCAGCCATCACAAAGTGGGCCATTAAGCGACTCGGCTTAGTGCTGTCTTGCAAGATTAAGCCAATATCGCCATTAAATAAGCCTAAGTTGTAATCGTTACTTTGAATAATGATTGGTCGACCTAAATAGAATTCATGGTGTGGATTAATCAGTTTGGTCTGTTTAAGGCTGTCGGTGATGGCGATGTTCATCCCTTCGACACCAAACTCACCCGCGCGCATGGCGCACAACACCCGATAGTGATTGAAGCTGTCGATGATGGTTTGTTCTGAATGGGGCAATGTTATGACACTGTCTTGTACATCCGCTTGATCCAACATCGTCTGCTGATTTATCCTTTGCTGATTTTCTTGCACCAAACTTAGATACTCACCATAAGCTTGTACCGATAAGGTCAATAACGCTTGTTTGCCGCTGTTATCGCCCAGGGCGTTATGTTGATGCTCAAACCAGTTTAATTCGGCATGTTTTTGTAGCCATACTTGGCGAATTGCATTCACATTAGATTGATTGACCGCACTCGCTAATAGCCCAATCCCCCGATCGCCTTTAAAACGATGGCTGTGCATCAGCATGCATAAACTATCACCAATCTTAGGTTGTGGATCAATAAACTGGCTAACATCTTGTTGGGTTAATTGCTCAATTAGTTTGGCTTGCGCTGCGCTGTAGCGCATTGACCACGGTGATGAGTTTGCTTGGTTAGAATGTTGTTTTAAGCCAACACAAATATCGGCTAACACTGCGCCAGCTTCTACTGATGCTAATTGGTCTTGGTCGCCTAGTAATATCAAGCGGCCATGAGGCGGCAGGGCACTAAGTAGTTTATACATCATAGGTAAGTCGACCATTGATGCCTCATCGACAACCAATAAATCTAACCGCAGTGGATTATGTTGATGATGCCTAAATTGATGCGAGTTGGGGATCACTCCCAGTAATCGATGCAATGTTGAGGCGTCTTCTGGAATTTGTTTTAGCGAATCGATTAATATCTTCGCCAATGCTGGGTAGGTGACTTGGGTTAGCTCTTGCAATAAACGCTGTTTTGACGCCTTGATAGACTCACTCAGCCTTGCTGCTGCTTTGCCTGTGGGCGCGACCAAACGGATTGTTAGCGCCGATTGGGTCAACAGTAACAGTAATAATTTAGTCACTGTGGTGGTTTTACCGGTTCCCGGGCCGCCAGTGATCACCGCTAATGCCTTGACTAATGCAGTGGCAGTGGCGATTTTTTGCCAGTTAAATTGACTGTTATGGCTGTTTTCTGCGGTAAATAAGCACTCGATCAGTTGCGGCAGGTTGGTGTTATCGACGGTGCTGTTATTAACGTTGATGTCAATCGGTTGATTGGCCAGTTGGGTTAACTTAGCGGCCACTTGAGTTTCAAAGAAATGGTACTTGTTTAAATATAAGCGCCCATGCTCAAAAATCATCGGGGTGTTATCGCCCGGCTGACCTACAGCGTCGAATAAACATATTTGCTCAATCAATTGTTGATGGTTGAGTTTGATAGCGCAATTGATCTCAGCGTGACGATGGCTATCTTCTGCCATGGGGTTGCCTAAATCAATTTGATCAACGACTAAACAACTGTGCTGATTAGACAATTGCTGGCTGAGCAAGGCGCAAATGAGTAAAAACAGCTGCGATTGTGCTTCGGTAATGCTTGGGTCGTTATTGATGGTTTCAATGTTGGCCAGCTCTAGCGCAAAATGCCTATCGAGCGCAGTAATGAGTCGCTGCTGTTGCCAAAGGTCGAGTAACTGCGTGATCGGGTGGCTGAGCATTAACATGATGATGTCTCCGGGGCTCGATTGTCTGTCTGATCTGAAAATAAGCGGTCGAGTTGTTCGATTAATGCTTGCGGTGGTTTGTCGTAAAATACTCCAGCACCTGGGTGCTGTGGATGCATACCGCGTAAAAACAGATAATAACAGCCGCCAATATGCTGCTGATAATTATAGTCTGGTAATCTGAGCGACAAGTAGCGATGCAGCGCCAAGGTATAGAGGATGTATTGTAAATTGTAGCGATGACTATCAATGGCTTTAGCCATTGCCGAGTGAGTGTAATCGCTATATTTATCACCCAAATGATTGGACTTATAATCGGCAATATAAAATTGTCCTTGGTGTTCAAAGGTTAAATCGATAAAGCCTTTTAGCATGCCTTTTAAGGTGTCAAAGTCGAGTCCGCCGACATAACCGTGCTGCTGCAAAAGGTGATTTAGTTTCGCTGCCGGTAAGGTTGAAATCGGTAAGTAAAACTCCATTTCGACCATTTTTTGCTGCATGCCTAATTGGCTCAATGTCACCGCCGAAGTGGGTTGAGCTTGGCTATTATCTATAGCAGCCAATGGTGCGGCGTCAAACAGCGGCGCGGTTAATATTTGCTGATACCAAGTGGTTAACGGTTGTTGCCAAAGGGTTTCATCAAAACCATATTGTTTCATGGCTTTAGCCAGTGCTGGTGGCAGTTCTGTGTCGGCTTGGGTGAAATCAAACAGTTCTAACACTAGATGCATAAAACTACCGGCATTGGCGCCACGCTCGAAACTAAAGCGATCCAGTACCGGTTCGGTGATAACGTCATCTTGCAACTGTAATTGAATTAACTCATCACTGAAATCTTCATCATCGGCGCCGGGCGCGACTCTTTCATGTGGCAAATGTTTGACTAAGCCTGAATAACTGCCGACCCGCCAAGCTAGGCTCTTTGCTCGAGTCACTTTTTTGGCCATTAAGGCGTCATTATTATCATTGATATCTGCGAGTACTGAATCGTCAATATCGCTGGTTAAACATTGCACACTCATCGCCGGTAAGGTCGCAATCGCATTCACTCTGGCTTGAATAAGGGCAAAGTCAGTTTTCTTGTCGGTAATACCCAATAAATAACCGATACCGGTTTCATGCAACTGGCTGCTGATCCCAGCCTTTAACTGGCGGCTTTGGTTGGCAATATACACATAACACACGTAAACCGGTCGAGTTAACGCCACATACAGCAGGCGTAAATCTTCGGCGAGGGTTTCTTGTTTCAGTTGCTCCCAGCCTTCGTCGGTGGCGTCGACATCCCAAATAAGCTGCTCATTTTTATGGTACATCATCGGTGCTGGGCGTTTTTTATTGCCACGGGCTAAGCTGACAAACGGCACAAAGCACACTGGATACTCTAGGCCCTTACTCTTATGAATGGTGACAATTTGCACCAAGTTCTGTTCACTTTCTAAGCGTAGTTGCTGCTCATCACCACCATTGTTACCAATCAGTTGTTGCTCGTACCAGTTAATAAGCGCGCTGCTGCCATCGAGTTCAGTGGCTTTTTGCTGCAGTAATTCGGCTAAATGCCTAAAGTCGGTTAAGCGTCTTTCACCCGATGCTTTTAAATCTGCTGCGTTGTCTTCATCAGCATCATTGAAGTTACTGTCAATGCTAGTGTAATGGTCATCAACATCGATGGCCTCGGAGGTTAATGATTGCGACAAATAGCGGTGGATCAGTTGGGTTTCGCTGGCAAAGTTAAGCAGCGCTGGCATTACGCCGCGCTGTTGCCACAACTGATGCCAATGTAGAAATTGATCTAATACGTGCTGACGTTGCTCTTCATTCTGATTAAATTGATGAATGCGTTGGGCATTAAAACCGACCAGTTCGGTGGCGAGTGCGGCGCGGATAGCGCGTTCATCTTTGGGCGTGGCTAATGCGTACAGTAGAATCGCCATTTCACGGGCTTCAATGGTGTTAAATACACTGTCCCGGCTTAAAAATACTGCGCCAATTTTACGGGCTGATAACGCGGCTTTCATTATTGCGGCTTCATTACGGTCGCGCACTAATATAGCAATATCTTTAGCGATTAACGGCTCGCCTGGACGATCTAGGCTTGCATGGACTTTACATAACCCTTGTTGTGCTTCGGTGAGTAAGCGCTTTATTTCACTGGCCGCATCAGCGGCTAAGCGCTGCCTTGCGGTGGTTTTATTTAGGCCGTTAACATCGTCTTCTGCTAATAAGCGGATCCGTAGTGCTGCGGGATTTGGCTTAGCTTCGCTAAGGTGTTTATTGGCCGCCGATGAGGGTGTTTTGACACTATCATAAGGAATGGCTTGGCTAATAAAAGGATCGTCATGTTGGCTGAATAACTGATTAACCCCATTAACTAACTGAGTCGATGAGCGGTAATTAGTATCAAGATTATAATGCGCTTGAGTTTGTTGGCGCGCGGCAATATAGGTATAAATGTCAGCGCCACGAAAAGCATAAATAGCCTGTTTGGGATCGCCAATCATTAATAAGCTTAAGTGACCTTTAGGCGTATCATTTTGTTGAGCCTTAGCAGATGTATCTGGGGTTAACTCAAGTTGTGAGGCTAACGGCTGCTGATACACCTGATTGAAAATAGTAAATTGCAGTGGATCGGTGTCTTGGAATTCATCAATTAACGCCACCGGAAACCGCTTAGCAATGGCATGGGCGAGGGTGATTGGATTTTGGCTTAGCGCCATGGCTAAGCTGAGCAACAAATCATCTGGGGTCATTAAGTTGCGTTGCTGTTTTTGGCCGGCAAAACGCTGACGTATTCCCTCACGGGCACGCACTAAAAACGACGGGATCAGCTCGTTAATCAGTTCCAGTAAACGCTCAATATGATCCAGTAATGGCGCTTCAGTTGCCGTCGGGATCACGCCACCTTTGTTGAGCTTTAGCTCGGACAATGCTAACTGTTCAAGCGCTTTTAATGGCGGTAATCCCTGGCCAAATTTAACCCAGTTAGTCACGCTGTCAAACAGTTGGCTAAGCTTAGGGTAGCCGTCGGCGGCTTTACCAAAACGTTGGCCGTTTAAGGGTAACGATTGTAATAATTCCAGCGTGTTGTCGTGCAGGCTTTGCCAAAGTAAGGTAAAGCGGCTGATGCTTTGGCTTAGCTGTTGTTGCAGTTTTTCAAAGGCTGGTGGTTGTTTTGATAGCACAGCTTGGCTGGCACCTAATAATGGTCGCAGCTTTTGGGCTAAAACATCGGGTTCTGCAAACACATCACTAATGGCTTGGGCCAAAAAGGGTGGCAATGGATAACAGACTTCACGCCAGAAATCGCGCACCGCATGGTGTAAAAACTCACTGTCATCGAGAGTAAACTCTGACTCAAATAACAATGATGATTCAAATGCCATGTCGGACAACACCCGTTGGCAAAAGGCATGAATGGTGAAAATAGCCGCTTCATCTAACGACTTTAAGGCTAAATCTAAGCGTCTTAAGGCTATTGGGCGCTCAGCCTCTGAGGTGTCTTGGTAAAGTTGTTCAATAAAGTCATCATTAACGGCTAAGCCTAAAAAACGCTTAAACGCTAAGTTAATCCGTTTGCGAATACGGTCTCGCAGCTCTTCGGTTGCGGCGTTGGTGAAGGTGACTACCAAAATTTGCTCACAACTTAACGGCGATTGCTCACCGTGACCGAGTAACAAGCGTAAATATAAACCTGAAATAGTATAGGTTTTGCCGGTCCCCGCACTGGCTTCAATTAAGCTGGAGCCGGAAAAAGGTAAGGTGAGGGCATTTAGCGGTGCGACGTTAATAGGCTCCATTATTGCGCTCCTTGTTGGGCTGCGCTGGAAATGAATTGCGCTTGAATGTCTACCGCTGTGCCACTGACAAAGGGTTCTAATTCCGCCAGTTTATCTTTGTGATATTGGCTTAACATGGGCTGCAGCAATTGGTTGGCTAACGCGCCAAATGTCGCTTCACCAAAGTCGTCTGGGAAATGAAATAACCGCTGGTTATGTGGATCGTGGCCTTCACCAAATTTATTTTGGCCATCATCCCATTTTTGCTGGGCTTTGAGCAGCTTTTCATCATGATCGCCTTCGGTTTCAACATAGGTAAAAGCTGTTTTAGGCATAAAACACAAGGGTTGAGCTTGGCCTTGAATAAAACCAGTGATAAAGCGCATCAATTGCGCTTTGGCTTGCTCGGCAGTAATTGGTGCAAAGGCATGAAAATGACCAATGTCGAGTAGGTAACTAAATTGATTTTTACCTAAGCCCGACGTTGACGAATTGGCCATAGCATTGATGCACAAATGGCGTAAGTATACTCGAATAAAATCCCGTCCGTGGGCTGTGCCTGGGCGGTAATTAACTAAACCTTTAGGCAAAATATCGTCAATACGCCCGACAAGATTCACTCGCACCTTTGGTGCATGCTCTTGTGCTGGTAAATCCTGCACCAGTAGATCAAAGTTAACATCCACATGTAAAGTGTGCATGGCTTGTTGATCTTGTAAAAACTGCACCCGATTAATCAATGGCGATATATCGCGTAAATATTGGCTGATTAACAAGTCATCAAACGGCGCCATCGGCAGTTCACCACTGGTTTTGAGCTTGCTGAGCAACTCATTATCAGGGCTGTCGAGTTGGTGTTCAATGGCATTGTCGAGCATTCTTGATTGCAGTAAATAGCGCTCGAGTGCATTTAAGCTGAAGGGTTCGTCGTTGTCATCGGCTTGAATATTGAGCGACAAATCCACTTTTAAACTGCGGTTAAAGAAAAATTGCGCCGGATTACGATAAAAACGGATTAATGACGATAACTCAAGCTCGACCACTTTAATCCCTTCACTATTGATTTGAGTGTGGGCAAATACCTCATCGGCTTGTTCGACCGATAAAGGTAATGCTTGCTGGAAAAAGTGATTATTGATGGTCGCATTGGCTGGTGGCGGGCACCATTGGGCATTAAAACTGTGTTGTAATTTGCTTAAGCTATCGACAGTTTGTTGTGTGTCGCGAAACAGTTTAGCGTCAAAAGGTTGTAATGGTTGTGCTTGAATGAGCTGGGTTAATACGGCTTTGTCGGCGTCATCAAGGTTGATATCAGCTTGCTGTTCAAGCTGCTGCACCATTTTTTGCGGCAGGTAGCTTAGTTGGCAATATTCCACTAACTCAGAGACTAACATCGACGCAATACGCTCAGCGTTATCGCGTTCACTGTGGCCAATATAACTAATATACAGTTGCTCTCTGGCTGACAATAACGCCTCTAAAAACAGGTATCGGTCGTCTAATCGGCGCGAACGGTCACCTTTTTTAGGGCCAAAATGGGCCATTAAATCAAACCCGACAGGATGTTGTACCCGTGGATAGACGCCGTCATTCATGCCCAGCAAACACACCACCTTAAAGGGAATAGAGCGCATGGGCATTAAAGTACAAAAATTGACGCTGCCGGCAAGATAACGTTGGCCGACTCGGGATTCCGTTAAGCGTTGATTAAACCATTGTTTCAACACTTCGATATTCACTTGGCCTTGATGACCGGCACTGTCAAGTTCGGTGTCGAGGGTAACCAAGGCGTCGCGAATGGCTTGAATCTGCTCGCGTTCATCATCGTCGGTGTCGTAACAATCGGCTAGTAACTGCTGTAATTGCTCGAGGCGTTCAGTCGTACTGAAGTCGCTGGCAAATAACGTAAAATAGCGGTCAATGGTTTCTAAAAAGTTGAGCAGTTTACCTAATGCCTGTGATGACTGACCTTCAATGCCTTGTACCATTAAGGTGTCGCGGTAAATGTCGGCCTCGTCGTTAAAGGCGTAACCTAGGATTAAACGCTTAATGCCAAATGCCCATGAGTTTTGTGCAAAAGGTTGCACGCCTAATTGGCTGCGAGTTTGTTCACTGCGTCCCCAACGCACATTGGCATCATCTAACCAGCGGCGGATCAATGACAATTCGTCATCATCGAGTTGGAAGCGGCGCAAAATGGCTGGCACTTCTAAAATACCGATAATGTCCGTTAGGCCAAAGCGACTTTGATTGATGTTTAACAGGCTTAAAAAGCTATTAATTAATGGTGACTCTTGCGCCGCGCCTCGGTCGGCAATGGCATAGGGAATATAGTAGTCGCCTTTTTGCGGGTTTTTATCGGCAAAATACTGACTGTTAGCGGTGCCAAATACCGCATCAATATAGGGGGCATAAGCGGCCACATCGGGCATCATGATCACGATGTCTTTCGGGGTTAATTCACTATTGTTAGACAGTAACGCTAAAAGGTGATCATGTAAGGTTTCTACTTCTCGCAGGGCACTGTGGCAACTGCGCAGCGTAATCGAATCATCGCTGGGTAATAATTCACGGCGAGCATGAATATCTTGGTATAAATCTGCATTTGGCCCTAATGGTTGCCCAAGAGTTTCCATTTGTAGGATATCGTATTGCACCCCGTGTAGCAGGTTGTTGGGCTCGGGTTCCACATAACAATCGTAACCAAAGTCGGTATGTTCTGGCGGTAGGCCAAGCATTAAATCGAGTAGCTCACGGCCCATTTGACCATTATTGGCCAATATCGGGTTACCCACTTCTAGCTTGTCTTCCCAGTCTTGGTCGAGTTGTTTTTTGTTGGCGTATTGCAGTGCCATGCGAGCGCGGGTTTTGGGTTCAATAATGTCGCCCCAATAATGCTGGCAAGGGCTGAGTGATAACATAATAACGTCAATACGACTGGCCAAGTGATACAAGACATCCAGAGTTTGCGGCGGCATGGAGGAAATACCAAACACGTATAATCGTGCGGGTAGCATGGATAAGTCAGTGTCTGGATTGGCTAAGGTTGCGATTAAGTCGGCATGCAAATTGGCGCGATGATAATGGCTGGCGTGTAAATGGTGTTGGTTATAGTCGATTAATGCCCGCCACAGGATCGGTTGCCATTGTTGGTTTTCATCTAATGTAAGGCGATTGTCTAGGCTCGATAATGGCTGGTTTTGCTCCCACGCTAAAATCCACTCGGGGCGATAGACTAAGTATTGGTCAAAAATATCGGCAATACGGCCACACAATTGAAACAGCTTAATCGCGTCATGTGACTGATTGAGTTGCAATAAGGCGTGGGTATTTGCTGTATTAACTTCGGTATCAGTATTCGCGTCTACACCTACATCTGTATCAGCAACATCAGTTGATGTGGCAATAGTGCTATTAACTTGAGGTGATAAATACTGTTTAAGTGGGCTAAAGTCTGGGTTATCTAACAGACTGGGTAATAAGTCCATCAATTTCCACGTCATGGCGGCTTTGGTAAAGGCGTTATCTTTTGGCACATTAGGCAGCAAGTCATGGCACAACTGCCAGGTAAAACTTGATGGCAAAGGGAACGATAATGCGGCAGCGATACCATTGTGTTTAGCAATCTCTAAGCGCAGCCAAGTCGACATTCCTGGACTTTGAACTAACACATGCTCACTGGCTAATAAACTGACGTTATCTAAGGGAATGGCCAATAGTTTGGCCAGTTGTTCAGATAACACTTCCATCTGATTAGATTGAATTAAAGTAAGCATGGGCAACCCGCTAATTTGAGATTAATTCATTCTATGGACTCTGTCTGAATTCATCAATCAAAACCGTTAATAATCAGAATGATTGCTGATGTTGTGCCCAACATCAGCGGCGCAGAAGTCGCAGCCGTAATCGACGGTATAACTGCTTAAATTGTTGCTGCCGTTGCTGTGCTTGTTGCACCGTGAGCGGTTGGTATTTAAGTGCCACAAAGGCATTGCTCAAGGCAGTAAAGTCAGAGGCTATCTGAGGTGATAGGGCGCTTAAATGTGCGTTAACCGCTGCGGCGTAATCAGACGAGGCTTGGCCTTGTTGGCGGGCGATGCCTTTTTGAGCTAAGCGCTGACAAATGATCTGATAACGTTTATTAAGCGGGTCTTGTTGGCGGTCAACATTGAATAACCCCGCGTAGTAAGCAATCATCAGCGCGATGATCATAAAGCTGAAAATCATCAATAAAGCGATTTTACTGCTACTCACATCACCCAATAATCTTGCTAACACTTGCTGTTTTCGTTGTTCGTCAAAGCCTAGCACCCACACGCTCCAATAATAATCGACACTGGCAAGCTGTTGACGCAACTCGTTTAACCATGGGTATTGCTTCATGTGCAGAGAACTAAAAGGACTGTCTTGTAAGTAGCTGCTTTGGCTGTCAAAAGTGGCATCAAAACCATCGAGTATCCGTTGCGGTGCGATCATCGCGGTAGGATCAAAGCGTTGCCAACCTAGGCCTTCAAACCAGACTTCGGTCCAAGCATGGGCCATGTATTGATAAACGCTATAGTAACCCGCTTTAGCATTGTACTCGCCGCCTTGATAACCCGTTACCATCCTGGTTGGAATACCACTGGCACGCGCCATAAATACCATTGCAGAGGCGTAATGGGCACAAAATCCGGCCCGGTTTTCAAACATAAAATCATCTATTTGCTGCCCACCGACACTGGGTGGACTTAACGTGTAGTAATAGGCTTGCACGGAAAAGTAATTCATCATGGCATTGATGCGCGCCTGTGGGTCGGGATAATCTTTGGCAAATTGTAAGCCGAGTTTGCGCGTTTTCGGGTTGCTATTGGACGGCAACGTGAGGTTTATCAGTTTGGTATTGCGGTCGAGTTTGGGGTCCATAATGAGATCTGGATATGACGTCACCCGATAGCTCATACGTTGATCGACAGGTCTTAATGAAAACAAACGATAATCCGCTAATTCAACCACGAGATCATTTTGGCTAAACGCTTCATCTAAACCATACAACCATTTTTGATGACTGGGTTCGCTAATGACCACGTAGTTAATTTTCCTACTCATATCATTAGCGCTAGGTGCTTGACGTTCGGGCTGTTGAAAATAGGCCTGATGCTGTACCTGCTGAATACTGGGGTCTTGGCGCCAGGTTTTGCCATCATAATTTTCCATCACCAAGGTGCGCCAGTAGAGATCTTTATTGGCCGGACCTAAGGTACTGCCGTCTGGGTTTTCAAAACCGGCTCGAAAAGCTAATTCAGCAGAGCGGGTTAACTTGCTAATGTCACCAAAGGATACTTCATCGGATAAACCCGTTGTGGCGGCTTTCATGTTCGGTACTAACCACAGTGGGCTTAATCGTGGAAATACCACAAATAGTAAGATGGCTAATGGCAAACTCTGCAGCACCAATTTAAGGCTAAAACTGAGGTTGGCGGCTTTATTCGACTTATCTTGGTAAACACTGATTAACACCCCGGTATTGAGTACTGTTACCGCCAACAAGTGCAAGGTATTAAGCATGCTTTGCTGATCAAGCAAGGTCAGCGCGATTAGAAAATAGCCCACTAAGACAATGGCTTTAACGTCTCGGAGTTCCCGCATTTCAATGTATTTTAACGCATAACCTAGGATTAATAAGTTAACCAGCGCATTGAGTAACCCTATTTCACTGGACACCAATGCGAGGGTAATGGCGGCGCCAATAGCTAAGGAGGTCACCAGTATTTTGGGTGGTGCGGCCACTTTACCGAGAAAAATCCCGACTCGCCAAATAAAACAAATGGCACAAATGCCAAGACTCCATAACGTAGCTTGTTCATGCAAGGGACTGAGGATGGCGACATTGGTGATTAATAACCAAAATAAGGTATTACGACTAATAATAGTATCAAAGTTATCGGTCATAATGGCTCACCTACTGACGAGTTTGTCACATGACTTGGACTAAAATCTGGATTCATATTCGCGGGTAAATGATAAGTCCCAATGGCTGTTTGGCAGGCCACTCGGTGTGCTTCGCCTGTTTGCTGGTTGATGATATGTTCATCCAGTATTAAGCCAAATATTTGTTGGGATTGGCTTAGCTTATCGACTTGCCATGCTAATTTACTGAGCTTGTGTTCAATGTTATTCCCCGACGTATTGGCTAATGTTAACCACACAGGTAGCCCTTCAGGTTCAGCAAATTCTTTGGTTAACATCCCTTTGTCTTGAGCCCATTGTTTCCACGCGACTTGTTTGAGTGATTCGCCTGGAATATAGCTGCGTAAGCCTTTGTAGTCGTCAACGCCTGGATGCAATTTGCCGTGTTCATATTGTGTGTCATTGTCGCTGATGTGGCTTGCCAGTTTGATATCACACACTTCTGGTTTGGCGAAAATAACATGATGAATGTCTAAGTCGACATAGGACCAGGCGCGGCATAATCCTAACGGGAAGTACGATGAGACTTTGATCCGTCCCGGATTTAATCGACCGCGTTTGGTGTGTTCAAACACTACGGTTGCAATGGTTTGTTCTTGCATTCTCTTCACGCGAGCATGGCGCTGATGGCTAAATTGCAAGCAAATCTGCTGGTGGGTGGTATCGGGATTATCTTGTCGAGTATGGCCGGTTAACATGATCGGGAATGGCATACTGTCATCAGCGTAGGCATGTGGCGGCGTGACGGCCTTGAAGGTTAATCCTGCTAAATTTTTGTAACTGTAAATAATGCAGGTATGGAACACACTGGCGAGTAATAAGCTTAAGCCAATCACTAAGTTGTTTTGATAATTGGTGCCAAATAAATACAGTAAGACGATCAATCCAAGCCAAAACAGACCAAAACCACTGGGTAAGATAAAAATGCCTTTATGGCTGAGGGTAACTTGTTTTTGCGGTGGCAGACGTTTACTTATCCATCTTGACCAGCGTTGTGTCAACCATGAGGGTGTTAGGCGACTTAATCGAGATGGCTTGAACGCGCCACTAGCATCATGTGGTGAAGCATGCTTTTTTGCTGTTGTCGATTTAGCCATGAGAGCCAGTACCGTTAACGTATGGGGTTGACGCTGGCGAGTATGGTGTCAGACAAAGCTTGGCCTTGAAATTGACTACTGCTGCGAATGCGATGTTCGGCAACCGAGGCAAATACCGCCTGAATATCTTCGGGTACCACGTACTGGCGCTGATGAATAAAGGCCCATGCTTTGGCTGCTTGTAATAGGGCAATACTGGCTCGTGGCGATAAACCGTTGGCGGTATTGTGTTGACGAGAAAAATCCACCAAGGCAATTAAATAATTAAGTACCGCATCAGAAGCTGACACTTGGGCCACTTGTTGTTGCAACAGCATCAGCTCTTGCGGGGTTAAACATTGTGATAATGATGCCGGTTTACTGGCTTGGGTGTGCGACTTTAACATGGCTAACTCGGCTTCGGCGCTGGGATAGCCGATGGAGATCCGCATCATAAACCGGTCAAGTTGCGACTCGGGTAAAGGGAAAGTACCCGCTTGATCAACCGGATTTTGGGTCGCAATAACAAAAAACGGTGAGCTTAGTGGGTGGGTGATCCCATCAATGGTAATTTGTTGTTCTGCCATGGCTTCGAGTAAAGCACTTTGGGTTTTAGGGCTAGCGCGGTTAATTTCATCAGCCAGTAACATTTGATTAAACACCGGGCCTTTGTGAAATATAAACTGTTGTTGCTCTTTACTGTAGATGGATACTCCAAGAATATCAGCAGGTAACATATCACTGGTAAATTGGATCCGCTGATAACTCATGCCTAAACTGCTGGCAATGCCTTGGGATAAACTGGTTTTACCCATGCCAGGTAAATCTTCAATCAGTAAGTGACCTTTGGCGAGGATACAAGCGACGGCAAGTTTGATTTGCTCAGGTTTACCTAGCAAAACTTGGCTCAGTTGATTGAGTAATGTTTGGATATTTGATTGCGACACGAAAACTCCAACTTTTAGTCATGAACCATTATCGGTTGATTATTGATTATCGATTACTGTATCTAGTGATGGTTTGTCGTTATCGCTTAGCGTTATGGTTTGTCGTTACCGGATCAGCATAAGCGTAATGGGTTAAATCGCAAATGATTATCAACAATTATTGAGTCAGCAGAGAATGGTGATCATACGTTACCCCTGCGACTTGTGTTAAGTAATAATAGCCGCCACGTTGTGGCGGCTATTATTACTAACGACGAGTAAACTGGTCATTATTAATAACGATGGCTGAACTCTTTTGAGCTAAACATCCCCAAACTTGGATTATCTTTGTGTTGAAAAATCATTCTGTAACTGAGCACCGCTTGCACATATTCACGGGTTTCAGTGTATGGAATTGTTTCAATAAAGCTCATCACATCTAAGCTTCCTTTAGAGACTTTTAACCAGCGTCGAACACTCCCGGGACCGGCATTATAAGCTGCCGTTGCGAGCACCCTATTTTGATCAAACTGTTTAAGTAATTCACTGTAATACGCACTGCCCAACATAATGTTCACTTTAGGGTCGTACAGGTCTTTTATGCCATTAAATCGTATTTTGTTCTTTGTAGCGGTTTGCTTGGCGGTGGCGGGCATTAATTGCATTAACCCTCTGGCACCCACACCTGAAGTCGCATAAGGATAGAATGCACTTTCTCGACGAGAAATCGCCCGGATCTCGTCAATGTTTACCGTGAACTTTTTACTGGCTTTGACAAATTCATCATTGGCGGCTTCTGGAAAACGTAAGGCTAATGAATTCCATAATTGCCCTTGAATGCTCGATTCGACACTAAACGCATGCCAGCCGTTATTTAAGGCCAATAGGCCATATTGTGCCTTCATTTCGCTGTTGTGGCGGCGCATTAAATAGAGCCATTCGTTACGGGCATCAATCTGTTTATCTAAGGCCATTAATTCAATCACGCGAGCAAGCCCTGGGTCTTGGTGTAACCTGGCTTGCAACTCGGGGTTGGGTGCCAAATTATCATCATTCATCGCCAGGGGTTTACCTAAGGCTTCAGCGGCATTAAAACCGTAAAAATTACGTTGGCCACTTAAGCTTGACTGTAATTTTATCGCCGCTGTTTTGTCGTGGCGAGAGGTCATCTTAGCTTGCCAATATTGCCAGCGCGGATCGGCTTTACCTTGATCGCTCAGCAAGGCTAAATACTTCTCTACGGTAGTAAAGTCTTGCTCACCAATGGCCCAACGTAAGCGAATTTCGTATAGGTCATCAGATTTAATTAAGGGCAGCATGGTATCAATGTGTGACACCAGTTTTTCATCTTGCTTAATTAATGCTCGGCGGACTAAATAGCGATTAAGTTGGCGCCCTTCAACGTCGGTGAAACGATTGGTTTTTTGGTATTTAACATATAATTTAATCGCTTGATGTAAATCTTTGAGTGCCAGTTTACGCAATCCGGCATCGACAATATCACCTATGATCGGTTTAGAACTGGCAAATTTTTTCATATGACGCAAACGATTGGGATCGCGATAAACAGACAATAATAACTTGGCTTCGTCATCATGTTGGGTGACTTTTTGCGATAAATAACTCAGCAAACTAGATTGCCCTGCATTAAAACTCAGCAGCATACGGGCCCAGAGGAGTTCTTGTGTGCGGTAGCCCGCTTTAGTCCATTGGTTAATCACGGCATCACATTCTTTTGGACGTGAGTAACCATGAACCCATAAACGTTCTATCCCCTTGTATGCCATAGTGTTATTACCTGCATCAAGTTGTGCTTGGTAATAATAACACTGTAGACGTACATCATTAGGCGTGTCTGGGGATATCACCAGAAAGTCTTGCCAATGTTGTTTGTTCCCCGCATGGAGCAGGTATCGATAACGGGCGTTATTGTATAACGGGGTGGTATCAAATTGGTTAATTGAATTCAGTGCCGTTTGCCCAGAAGATCGCACTATGCTATCGATATTAGCGTGGTAATCGAGGTAAACCGTTAACGGATAATCGGCTAATTTTTGACGTAATGCTTGATACTTGTCGAGTTGATTGTTATCCAGTGCTTGACGAGCATCGAGATAGTTTTGCTGTTGCGATGTCAATGCATGAGCTTGGCCGAAAAAGGCCAATGATGTACAGAGTAATAATGCGCCAGTAATAAAAGTGTTTGCCCAAGTGTTACGCATTTAAATGTGAATCTCCGCCTCAGTATTTCATTTGCTACTAAGTGTTTGTGATAAGTGTTTGCGTTAAGAGTTTGTTGTACGTGTTTTGTCACTATTAGGCTTGTTGATTAAATAAAGATTAATAATTACTCCTGCTAGCCGTTAAATATTTTGTTGATGGGTTTCGGCTGACTCATCTAGTGCACGGTTAAGCAATTGTTTGTCTAACTGTTTGCTGGTGTCGACTCCAAATTGCTGCATCTGATGCGCTTGTCTAATGACATTGCCTTTGCCTGACGATAATTTTGCCATGGCACTTTGATAGCTTTTATCTGCCGTATCTAAGGCGCGACCGAGCTTTTCCATATCTTCAAGATAACCACATAATTTGTCATAAATGCGGCTTGCTTGCTTGGCAATATTTTGTGCATTTTGATTTTGATATTCATAACGCCATATATTATTGATAGTGCGTAAGGCCACCAGTAAATTGGTAGGACTGACGAGCATAATATTTTGTTCAAGCGCGAAATTGACTAAGCTTGGATCGTATTCAATGGCCAGTAAAAAGGCGGGCTCAATTGGGATAAACATAAGCACATAGTCCAAACTCTTGAGGCCGTGCAGCTTATGATAATCTTTTTGGCTTAGGCCTTTAATGTGCTGCCTAATCGACAGTGCGTGTTCTTTTATGGCTTGATCTCGAATGTCTTTATCTTCGCTATTAAAGTAACGTTCATAGCTGACTAGCGACATTTTTGCATCGATCACTACGTCTTTTTGCTCGGGTAAATGCACGATAACATCGGGTTTAAAGCGCTTACCATTGTCGTCTTTTAAATCTTGTTGTGTTTGGTACTCATGGCCTTCGCGCAAACCACTTTCTTGTAATACGCGATCTAAAATGACTTCGCCCCAATTACCTTGCTGCTTGTTGTCACCTTTAAGTGCATTAGTCAGGTTAATGGCGTCTTGGCTCATTTTTAAATTAAGATCACGTAAATTATCTAATTGATGTTTTAACGCGCTACGTTCAGATTGTTCATGAGTATATGACTCTTGAATTTGACGTCTGAAGCCTTCTAATTGCTGCTTTAACGGCCCGATTACGCCGTCTATTTGTGAGACATTTTGTTGTTTAAAGCTTTCACTGCGCTCTTCAAAAATTCGATTGGCCAGGTTTTCAAATTGCAGTTTAAGGCGCTCTTCTGCTGACTCGAGTAGAACAATTTTATCTTGTAATGACTTTTGCTCTGTTTCTGCTTTGACCAAAATGGTTTGTTGCACAGCGTTCGACTTGGCTAAATTGAGTTGGGATTCCATTAAACGATGCTGGCTATCGACCATTTGTTGCTCGACGACATTAACCCGATCGGCTTTGGTTTCTGCGCGAGACAGTTGAGCAATCAGTTCTTCTATCTTATGTTGCAGATGATTACTGTGATCGATTTTATCATCGAGCTTATCTTGTAACCTCGACATCTCAATATGCACTTCATTAAGTTGTTGAAGTGTTTGTTGTTCATGTTGAAGTTTTAGCTGCTCCCATCGTTTACGAGTTAATCGTTGATTGATGAGGGCGCCAATTAAAAAGGCAAGGAACGCGACAGCAATCAGAGCTGCAATTTGAGGGGGAGTTAACGACACTGCAAAAGGCATAACAATAACCGATAGAAGATAATGGTTAAGGGTCGCACGGCTAATAAACGCCTGCAAGGGGCAAAACAAGGATTGGATGAAATATTGTTGTTAATGATTAAATTTAAATCTACCTGTAACTTGAGTTCGTATCAACTGTCATTATGGCGGCGGTTATTGTGCTATTTTACTGACAAATTATGACCAAATCTGCTTTTGGCGGTTTTTAATAGTATGTTGAATTAACAAGATCAATACGTTGAATTAAAAACAGCAATACGTTGAAATAAAAAACCAATGTAACCTGTCTATTGAGAGATGAAGAGCAGATTTTGGTCTCGATAGGCTGTCGACAAACATTTATAAGAGGTGATTTATGGCGGGTAATAAACGCTTTACTAAAGGCATACTTAAACGGGCTCCTTGGCATCTTGCCGATAATCAAGTTACACCTGAATCGGTATTTAATGATCGCCGTAATATCGTTAAAGCCTTAGGTTTAGGGGCGTTAGGGGCCAGTTTGCCGGGGCAAGTTCAGGCGGGTATTTTTGATCTATTTGGTGAACAACAAGCCAAAAATCCCTTTACTACTCAAGGCCTACAATACGCAACACCGGCAAAGTTTGTATTGCCAAGTCCTAAAACACCAGAAGATAAAATCACTCGTCATAATAATTTCTATGAATTTGGTAATAGTAAGTCGGATCCTTATGACAATGCCCAAGGTTTTAAGGTTGATCCTTGGACGTTAACCATTGACGGCTTGGTCGATAAACCCATCACCTTAGATTTAAATGAACTGACGACACGTTTTGCTCTGGAAGAACGCACTTATCGCCTACGCTGTGTTGAAGCGTGGTCTATGGTAGTCCCTTGGGTGGGTTTTTCGTTAGCCAGTTTACTCAAACAAGCCGGCGTGCAAAGTAATGCAACTCATATCGCTTTTGAGACCTTGTTTGATCCTGAGCAAATGCCAGGGCAAAAGAGTCGCTTAATGGGGGGCGGGATCCATTATCCGTATGTTGAAGGCTTAACGGTTGCCGAAGCGATGAATGATTTATCGTTTTTAGCGGTAGGCTTGTACGGTAAAACGTTGCCGCCACAAAATGGTGCTCCAATCCGCTTAGTCGTGCCTTGGAAATATGGTTTTAAAAGTATCAAGTCTATTGTGCGTATTCGGGTGATGGATAAACAACCTCCGACAAGCTGGAATCAATTGGCCTCAAGTGAGTATGGTTTTTACGCTAATGTAAACCCAGAGGTGGATCATCCTCGTTGGTCGCAAGCCTCTGAGCGCAGCATCGGAGAAGGCGGCTTATTCTCTGCTAAGCGTATTCCGACCCAAATGTTCAATGGTTATGCTGATTCAGTGGCCGATTTATATAAAAATATCGATCTGAGGAAGTTTTACTAATGCGCATAAGTCCTCGAGGACTGTTTTGGTTAAAGGTGTTATTGCATATTAGCTTTTTATTGCCCGCCTTTTATCTGGTGACATTAGTGTTAACTGACAATGCGGGTGGCGATCCGGTGCAGTATATTATTCATTATACCGGTATGGGCGCGATTAATAGTTTATTAGCCACGTTATTGATTTCACCCATCGCCAAACGTTTTAAGATAGCGGCGCTAATGCAAACTCGCCGTTTGGTGGGCTTGTATGTGTGTGCTTACGCACTATTGCATATTAGTGCTTTTATTAGCTTAGATTTGCTGTTTGCGTGGGGATTATTGTTTGAGGAGGTGATCAAGCGGCCTTATATCTTAGTCGGCGCAGCAACATTAATTATTATTGTATCACTGGCGTTAACCTCGCCTAATGCTATCAAACGACGTTTGGGAAAGCGCTGGCAGTCATTGCACAATTGGGTTTATCTGGCTGCCATATTGGCACCGATCCATTTTTATTGGTCGGTAAAGTCAGAGATTATTGAACCCAGCATCTATATTGTTTTATTTGCCGCGCTATTGGTTTACCGCAAAGACAGTATTTATAAATGGTTGAAACCGAATAAATAACCTACGTTATTACTAACGGCGCAATTTTTGATTGAGGCCGTTGGTTGAAAATGCCGCAAACACCGTAAATATCATGACTGATACCATGATAATGGCCAATCTTAACCAAGGCTGTTCGAGTGCAATGCGCATATCGATGAAATTGAACGTGGTTACTGCCCACACAAATATCACGCTGATCAGTAAGCCTATCTTGAGTAATGTGTATACAAATGAATGTTTAATAAACATCAACAAGGGCAAACTTATGGCGATAATGGCCAATATATGCTGATCAAAGCGTAAAAAATGGGCGCCCAATAATAGGTAAGCCAAGCTGATAATGGTTACTCGCCACCACATGCCAATTCTCCTCAATAACGCGTAATAACAAATGTAATTATTAACGTAACAACTCGCGCAATCATTAAGAAAATCACTAGCGCAACAGCTGACGTTGACCTGTGCAGCATAACGTTAAATGAATGGCTATTCTTGATTGTGGTTCACAGATCACTTAATTACCTCTGCTCGGGGTAATAAAGGACCATCAAACCGCTCTTTGTCCTGCTATCTGCGTTGATTTGCAAGCGGCACGCTATTGACGCGTCAATGTACCTTGTGAGTAAAAAAATGCTAAGTTTGATATGACATAGGTTGAAAGACTGTAAGGAGTATTATCAATGAAACAATATATCATCCTAGTATTACTGGGTTGCACTATGGTGTTAAGTGGCGGGGGTTGGGCGCAAGAAACTGACTATCAAGCAAGTGTGCATCAAGAAACAGGCCATGAAGTAGCGGTTGACTGTAGTAATCCGATTAACACCCTTGAAATTAATGACTGTGCTAGGCAGCAAGCCGATGATGCACAAGTAAGATTGGACAAGTATATGGCTAAAGCCAATGAGCAATATCATGATTATCCAAAGGCGCTTGAAGCACTACATCTGTCTCAACGAGACTGGCTGCCATATCGAGAGTCTTATTGTCATGCTATCTATGAGTTATGGCGAGATGGGACTATAAGAGGTGCAATGTACCATGGATGTATGCTGCAACTTACTGTGCAGCGCACTCATAATATTTGGCAACATTATTTAACGTATATGGACTCCAGTGAGCCTATATTACCCGAGCCAAAATAATGATCTCCAATAAGTGGGTAATGGCTCCCGAATTCAGATAATAACTGTGACGATTATTTACTTGCAGCCTCTAGTGTGACTATTTTAGCCCAAATCTGTTCCGATTCTGCGGTTAGCAGAGAATAGGTCTTTATATCGCCTTTACGCTGTGCTTGCATGGCTTGCTCCAGTATTGAATCATAGCTTTTACGTAATTTTTTGACTGGATCTGGCTTTAAAAATGAAAACATTGTTTGGCTCTTTGTGATGGCTAATAGCATCAGATACGAAGTAACTGAGGTTATAGCCCATTATAATTAACGGTTTTCTACTGGATTTTGCTATTTATGCAAAGATGGTTTGCTGTTTGTTCGGTCAATAAATTCCCCATAATTAGCCAAGCTGTGGGAGACTGATGACATGCATTATGAACGCAACTTTTTTCAACACAACACTTTTCAACTGCTTTTAGTGGCTAATGTAAGCTTTCTCATTGTTGTATTATTCTACCTTGGCGTGAGTATTCAGCCGCCAAGGTAAATCATTTTCTAATGGGATTATATTGGCCCATTCAGCATGTTGGCGATGACATTTTCATCTACAATGTTATCGCCAATGAAGTAGATAATGTCATCTACAAGGTCATCTATAATGTCATCTACACTGTCATCTACAATGTGATCTACAATGTGATCTACAATGTCAGCAACAAGGTGATTAAGCAGGGCATTGCTGCAATTGGGAATTTTTCTTGCTCATTTGCAGATAACTTAACAGCCACATTATGAAGCCGCCAGTAAATAGCACCGCCGCAACATAACCCGTCTCGTTGGGTAATGCACCTTGTGCGATAACCATGCCGCCTACCCAAGGGCCGATGGCATTGGCGATGTTAAATGAACACTGCACCAAGGCACCTATCATGGCGTGGCCGTTTGGTGATACATCCATCAGTAAGGTTTGAATTAAGGTGGCTAAGCCTAAACTGCAGCCAATAAAGAAAATCACCGCATACAATAGCCAAATGTTATGGCTGGCACCGACGTAGGCAAGCGAAAATATAATCATACAAATTAAGGCTATGCCTGTGGTGTATAAAGCCGCACGATCGGCCGCTTTGCCTAATACATAGTTACCCAATGTACAACCAATACCAAACATCACCATCGCGATTGAAATTGTGTATGCCGGCGTTTGGGTGACCACTAAAATGGTGTCGGCAATATAAGTGTAAATACAAAATACGCCGCCAAAGCCAATAATCACAATACCTAGAATTGACCAGACCAATTTATTTTTCAACACGCCAAATTCATTGATTAAATTTGACGGCTGGCTGTTTTCTATTTTAGGGATCACTACATACACGCACGCCAGTGCAACTAAGGCCAGAGCTGATGCCCCCGCCAAGCAATAGCGCCAGCTTAAATTTTGCCCAACTAAAGTGACAATTGGCACCCCGACGATAGTGGCTATGGTTATGCCCATAAACACTTTGGATATATAGCTGGCGCGTTTATCTTGTGGGGCAATATCGGCGGCTAATAATATGGCCGCGCCAAAGTAAGCGCCATGGGGCAGGCCACTTAAAAAACGGAATACAATAAGCTGTTCAAGTGAGGTTGCCATGGCACTTAAGCCATTGGCGATAAACATTAATGTCAGAAAAATAGCCAAGGCATGGCGTTTTTTCATATTGGCCGTCGTCAGCATTAAAATCGGCGCCCCGACAACAACCCCTATCGCGTAAGCACTAATGGCATAACCGCTCTGTGACGGTGTTGAGGAAAATGTTTCGCTGATTAAGGGCAGCATTGGCATCATCGAAAACTCCGATAATCCCAATATAAATGTGCCTAAGGCTAATACCAGCAAAATGGCGCGAGTATTAAGTTGACTTGGTAACGTTGCCGCCGATGCCATAAAAATCCTGTTAGTGATAAGAGATAAATAGTGATAAGTACGACTTCACTACTGAGTACATGGCGATAGAGACAAGCACCATTTGGGCTTGAATGTTGCAGACAAACAATAAGCTTTATCTGTCACGCAAAAAGTGTCCGAATCGAGCTAAACATCGTCGCAATAATAGTAATGTCGCGATTGATTGTTTTAGATTATCGACGGTAAGGTGAAAAAATATGGGCGTTTATTCGATATTTAATCAAATGTTTTATAAATTAATTATTCATTTAAACAAGTGGTTATGATTGTTTTTTTGTGATTTTTTTGATCTAATCAGTGGCTGTAATGTAATCATGTAGTTAATTAAAGCGGTTAATGCTGTTTAAAATGGATTATTGAAATATTCACGTTCTACAGTGTAACAAATCCCTTCCGTCGGCATCAATCTTTAGTCTAATACCGCCGTTTTTTACTTGTGAGTGACCCCATGTATTGGTTAGTTTGAATAAGACTAATCATAATATTCATTATAATAATAAATGCCATGGAGGCTTCAATGTTTATCCCGCCAAATCAAGCAACATTTCCACTAACGTTAAGTGAATATCATGGTGCCACTTCAACGACGCTGATTGAAAACACCATTGGCCAATATTTTGATGATATTGCTAATACCTATCCAGATAATCTTGCCGTCGTCGTTCATCATCAAGATATCCGCTGGAACTATCGCCAGTATCAAGCCAAGGTTGACGCACTTGCCACAGGCTTATTGAAACTAGGTATTCAACCTGGGGATAGAGTAGGGATCTGGTCACCCAATAATATTGAATGGTGTTTAACTCAATTTGCTACCGCTAAAATTGGTGCCGTAATGGTGTGCATTAATCCGGCCTATCGAACAGAAGAGTTAGCATATTCCCTCAGTAATGTTGGTTGCCGTGCCGTGATTTGTGCCGATAAATTTAAGTCGAGTAATTACCTGAAGATGTTGAATGAGCTAGTGCCAGAATTAAGCGACAATCTAGGTCACTTATCTGCTCGCGCATTACCCGAACTTGAGTTTGTGATCCGCATGGGAACAGACAAGACACCAGGCATGCTTAATTTTAACGATTTGCTGGTTGATGTTAGCCGTGATGACCAACAGGCGTTAGCCACTATTGCTGATACACTCAACAGCCATGATTCGATTAATATTCAATTTACCTCAGGCACCACAGGTAGCCCTAAAGGCGCGACGCTATCGCATCATAATATTTTAAATAATGCCTACTTAGTGGCAGAGGCAATGAAGCTTACTCCTGCCGATAAACTGTGTATTCCTGTGCCGCTATATCATTGTTTTGGTATGGTATTAGGCAGCTTATCTTCTATTATTTACGCTTCAGCGGCAGTGTATCCTAGTGAGTCTTTTGATCCACTAACCACCTTGCAAGTCATCGCACAAGAGCGCTGCACCGCATTACATGGTGTGCCGACTATGTTTATTGCCGAATTAGAACACCCACAATTTAACCAGTTTGACCTTAGCTCACTGCGCACTGGCATTATGGCTGGCGCCACTTGCCCTGAAGAAGTCATGCGCCGAGTACAAGAACTGATGTACATGAAAGAGGTGCTGATTGGTTACGGACAAACCGAGTGCAGCCCGTTAAACCACATTACTGAAATAGATTCTCCCATCGAAAAACAAGTGCTCACCGTTGGCCGAGCATTGCCACACACCGAAGTGAAAATTATCAATGAATTTGGCGACGTGGTTGCTATTGGTCAACCCGGTGAAGTGTGCAGTCGAGGCTACTGCATTATGCAAGGTTATTGGAATGACCCCGCTAAAACAGCTGCAACCATCGACAGTGCTGGCTGGTTACATTCGGGCGATATCGGTCAAATGGACGAGCTTGGTTATGTGCAAATTGTGGGTCGTATTAAAGACATGATCATCCGCGGCGGCGAGAATATTTACCCACGAGAAATTGAAGAAAAGCTCTACAGCCATAAGGACGTGCAAGACGCCGCCGTGTTTGGCGTGCAAAGTGACAAATATGGTGAGGAGGTGTGCGCCTGGATTAAAGTTCGCGCCAATGCCGACATTACCGAAGACGATATTCGTCATTTTCTAACTGAAAAATTCGCCTATTTTAAAGTGCCGCGCTACATCAAGTTTGTCGACCAATACCCCATGACCGTCACTGGCAAAATTCAGAAATTTAAAATGCGTGAGTTAATGTATGAGGAGTTACATAAAGCGATAAATTGATATTTTACGTGTAATCATTTAAGCCCAGTGTTGAGTTATCGCACTGGGCTTTTATGTTGAAGGGCAATCTATTTCAAAGTGAACTAGAGACTACACGCGGCGGACGAGTACAGCATTAAATGGCAAGTCATAACCGTCATAACAGTCATAACATTGACCTAATTGACACAGCCTGACTTTCGACAAAAAATTTGAATTTGAGTTTGAATTTGAGTTTGAGTTTGAGTTTGAATTAAACACAGCTGTAAATAAATGATGTTTTCTCGATAGCGCATGGTGAGTGATACCATTGGCAACTTATTTTGTCTAATGGCTCAGAACGTTAGCGTCAAAACGCAGTAATTTTAAATGCGCCAATTGATACACCGAGAGCGGCATCAAACGATAAATTGAGGCTTCATGATTGCGCGAATTGATGTTGATGGGGTCTGGCACTCGTCGCCAATCGGTCTTCCTACTGACGAGGTTCAGCCCAAAGCGCTTGAATGAGCAGGTTAGCTTCGCTGATATGTGAAAGTGTCGACGGTACTTATGTAAATTATTTTTTATGTACACCAGAAGTGGCCGAAAAAGCATCGTTCAATAGTTAAATGCTAACGCTTTGTTGATCATCAAAATGGTGTCAAGTCAATCTCGGTGAACGCTTATATTGGCAGCATGTCATAGCCCTCAATATCACCAAAAGTAATGATCTTTCGATGATATTGAGGAATACTTAAGTCTGCCTTAAAGCTTAAATTTGCTCACAATACCATTTAGAGTATTCGCCATTCCGCCCAGCTCATTTGCAAGTTCGGTAGTGCTATCGGCGTGCTTATTGGTTTCTTTTGCCGAATCATTGATCTCCAGCACACTCTGGTTAATTTCCGCGGCGACCTGAGTCTGCTGCTCTGATGCTGTGGCGATCTGGTCATTCATATTAAGAATAACAGAAACAGAAGTGGTGATTTGTGTCAGGGATAGGTTTGCTTCCTCTGTCTTGGTCGACGTTTGTCGAGCGAGCAGCGTACTCTTGCCCATTTGATCTACCGCTTTTTTAGCCTCTGTTTGAAGCTTTTCAATCATCATAGTGATCTCATTGGCGCTATCTTGTGTTCGGCTTGCAAGGTTTCGAACTTCATCTGCGACTACCGCGAATCCGCGACCTTGTTCACCGGCACGTGCCGCTTCAATGGCAGCATTTAAAGCCAAAAGATTAGTCTGATCGGCAATGCCTTTAATCACATCGAGAATGCTACCAATATTGACCGTTTCTGCCTCAACGTTTTCGATGACATGGGTGACACCGTTCATCTCATTGACCAGTAAACGGATATTAGCATTCATATCCTCGACCACTTTCATTCCAACCTCAGAATATTCGCTAGCGCCCTGGGCCGACTCTGCCGCTTGCAGTGCACTTCGTGCTACTTCATCGACGGTGGAGGTCATTTCGTTCATCGCCGTCGAAGTCTGCTCAAGCTGGACTGTTTGTGCCTTCGAGCCATCACTCATCGTTTGGGCAGACGATGAAAGCGAGGCAGAAGAGCGATTAAGATCATTTGTTGTGTTATTAATATTGGCGACAATGGCCCTAAGATTCTGTGCCATGGCGATCACATTGCCATAAATACCTTCCTCCTGCCCGGAAGAGGATAAATTCATACTCAAATCTCCCTCAGCCACTTGCTTAACCATGTTTGATATTTCCAGTGGCTCCCCGCCAATAGGTTTGTAAATAAGCCGAATAACCATCTGGTAAATAACGATCATGAGTACAATCAGGGAGATCACAATCAACACAAGAACGTCATGTAGGTTATTCATGCTAGCAGCTTCGATGACATCTATTGCTTCATAGCTAGCCACAGTCCAATTACGGACTTTCATCTTATGACTTGTTACAAAGTAATCGCCCAAACCGGGAGCCGAGTATGTCATCGACTTATTTGAGTCAGATATCGCTCGGTATTGTGGGCGTAATTCAAATATGTTCTTGCCAATATGGTCTTTTACCTCACTCGATACTATGTAGCCATCGCTGCGGTAGACGAACATTTGATTGTTATTGCTAAGAGAAGCGGCAAAATCACTGAATAACTTAACTGGGATATTGATTAACACCACCCCAGAAATTTTCCCTTGGTGCATGATAGGCACAGAAAGACCAAACACTTCGACGTTTTTAGTGACATCGACAAAAGACGTGCTCACGACGTAGCGCTCACCTGCAAAAATATTTATGAACCATTCACGCTTAGCTGTGATTGCATTAAAATTAGCGACAGCCTTACCGTCACTAATTAGGGTGCCATCCTTCAAACCTAAATAGATCCCCGCTTCACCATTAATCGTCTGGGCTATTTCCTCAACGGTAAGGTTTGCTCGTTCAAGGTCGAGTTCGCCATATTCATCGAAAAAGAATGTGCCAGAATCAATCACATCGAAAAAGCGCATTAATTTTTCATCTAATGCCTGAGCCACCAGTTTAGATTGTGTTTCAACTTTATCTTGATAACTCGCGCGGCTGAATTCTGCAAAGTTTTGATAAGCAACGATGGATACCAGCAACACCATAAAAAAAGATAACGAGGTAAATAGCCCCGTTATTTTGTATTTCAACAACATAAATATTCAACCCATAATATGAAAATAAAAAATCAAAGAGGTTTCAGCTAATCATTACAGACGAGACCAGGAAATCGTGATTTTAATTGAAGGCAAGATACAAATAATCTTTATAATTAGCAACTTATTTACGCCAGACTTTTGAAGCCTTCAGCAACAGGGGGAGCATGTGTAATCTATATCCACTTATGGAATTAATTCCAAATAAATCAATATGCAGTGGTCTATAAAATAGTCACTTTTTAGAGCCTAAGCAGAATAATCGGTCCGATCCATTTGGCGTCAACCCACTCGATAGCGTGTAACAAGGAAGGAGTCTATGAAACAACGTTAAATGAGAATAGACAGGTGAAATAAATAAAATAAAGATAACAAACCGTATGAAACCCCGGAAAATAAAGTTTATTTATTAATTCGCTAAATTAGCTATTCAATTCTGGATATATTTAATGTTTATATAATACATTTTTAATATAAACTAAACACGATGTTTTTTCTGTATCATAATAATAACATTCGTTGATATTTTTGTGTGTAACACAAATAAAAACCGCTTTTTTAAGTACAAAAATATAATCTAAATTTATCGATATGGATGTCAATTCTTGCTGTTTTTAATAAAATAAAATAAAAATAACATGGACACCCATCTTAAAATACTATTTTGAAATGGTAAATAAAGCGTAGTTGAATGGCTAACATTTAGTCATTAGGTGTGGCTGGCTATGTTAAATATTATCTTCAACATACAAAATATATTTTTATTATAGTGTTATGAAATTAATTCTGGTTTGTCTCGTTTGAGCTGGGTATTTGTTCTGTATCTGTTAATTAGCTTAATATGAACAATGAAACTAGGTAGTTCAGAGAATCTATCCAATATATTATGCTCAGAATTGGATTAATATAGTGGGACTGGAGTTTGAATGATGTGACTATTTAAGGGGGGGCTTACTGTGCGGCGAGCAGATAGTGTATAGGGTGTTTACTTGCAGATATTACGGCCGATTATTCTCGGCCGCAAACGTTAAAATCAGTTATTTTTTGAAGAACGCTTTGTTAGTGCCATATGGACCTAAGTTTAGATCGCGCTTACGAATTTTATCCACACGATCGAATGCTTCTTCTGCAACATGAAGGTTCTTCACGTCTTTACGCCAGTAGTACTTGAAGCCATCGAAGTGAGCATTCTTTGGATACCAGTACATCACACCTAAACCTTTATCGCTCATGATTGGTGTATTGTGAATGGTGGCGCCTGGAATGTAGAAGTACTGGCCCGTTCCCAAGGTTTGGAATTTGTTGTCGGCAAGGGTCTTGCCTTCGCCGTTAACCACGTAATAACACTCAGGTTGACCATGGAAGTGTGGTGCGTGATCTGATTTACCACCATTGGTGATACCCATTACCGTTGGGCTGTCTGAAAGCTCTTTCCACAGATATCCAACTGGCGCATTTTTAAGTTCACAGTTCTTGGCTTCCATTATGTTGCCTTCGTCGTCCATGGTCTTGCAGAAGCGCTGATCTAAGGCAATGCTGGCATTTGACTGGATGCTGTTAAAATCAATTTTGCCCGCTTCCCAGTCGGCAATATAGGCTTCAACCATTGGGTCGCTACACTGGGAAGGCATAGTATCTTGTGGCGAATATGGCGTGCTGTCATAAGGAACCGGCGTTATCTGCTGGAATGGTAGTTGTACGTGGTTACACTGTGGACCCGCAGCCAATGCCGTGGTTGAAGCGAGTGCGGCAAGGCCGAACATAATTTTTAGTTTCATCATTCATATCCTGTTATGGCTTGATGCCCGAAAGCTGCGATATTGTGCTTGTTCTTTTGGGCTTGAACTAACAATAAAGTGATAATGGTACTGTAAAGGTGAATTGGATCACGCGCCCTTTTTAGCAGCAAACTTATTCGTGACACAGCTCGCGAATAATCTTACCTATCGGCTGAGTTTATGACGTTTTTTCACATGACCATTAAATATGGAACTGCAGGGTGAACTGGGCATAGTGAGATTGCCCCGTTTGTGTCTGCGTGTTTGACCATGAGTATTGGTTGTCGCTGATCTGATAATGACCAAGCTCAACACCCACTTTTAAGGCCGGGGTTAAGTTGGTGAACAGGTTTACACCGAAGTGGCTCCGATCGGTTTGTTCAACTTGAGTTCGGGTATGACCATAAAAAATGGTTGAGCGGGTGGTCTCACTCCAGAAGTGCCGATAGGCGAGCATCGCCGAACTTGTGGTTTCTATTTCACCTTGAATGATATCTTTAGCTGCATCAGTTCCGACATAACGGCCCAGATTGCCATAGTGTAGCTGAAGTCTCAGATCGTCTTTACCAAAGGTATTTATTTTAGCCGCCAGTGAACCGCCCAGACCTAGTTGGGCCGTCTCGCTGGGGTCGAGGTACCTGACTAAGCCTGACAGTGATACATTTCCCCAGTGGCCTTGCTGGTCATAGCGGATGATGGCATCGGGGACATAGTCATTGCTGGTCTCTATCCAGTTGGTTTGTTCCGGGCTATTGCTGACCTGTGTGCCATAGGTGTAAGGGTTTTCCAATGCGACCTGCCAGTGACCCGTCTGGTATCTCAGTAGGGCTTGTCTCACCATCGCTTGCCCTACTAAGGGACCGCCAAGATCTGCCGTTTCGGCGAAGGTGCTGGTGTTAACTAATGTTGACCAGGTTTGGCCGGCCGTAAACGCCTCATATTGGATCATCGCATGTCTGACTCTCGGGCTGTAAGAGTTCGATATCACCGGGTTGCCTTGGGAGGAACCGACAAAATCAATCTCGACAAAACCACTGACGTCTCCCTGTGTCAGCTTGAGGTTAAATCGACTCTCCTGAGCGCCAAACTGGGTACGTTTCGCCTCATCCTGAATCGATCCATCTCCATTCCAGCTGGGTTGAAATGCAATGGTGCCGTCGACGTAGCGGGCATTGGTCTTGATAAAACCACCTAATTCATACTCAGTTGCAATAACTGTTGGGGTGGGGAGGAAAGTCAGTAATAGGGTGAGAGGTAAAGATATTTTTATGTTCATAATCTTCTACATGAAGGGATGGAACTAAAAAAAAGCCCTATCAAATAGGGCTTTTTTCAATAATTTATGGGGAAATCAGTAAGTAAAAGTCATGGACTGATATGAAACATGATCCGTATTTAAATCAGAAGTTTGAGCTACTATGCTGGCACTAAAAATCAGGTTCAGATGCGGGAGCGGCATTGAACCTGAGATGACTTAGCTTTTGGTGACTAGAAGTAATAACCAAAGTTGATGTTGACGCGCTTGTCCCAATCATTGCCCGCTTCAGGCAGACCGACGTGATCATTGTTGGCGGTTGAGAAGGTCATGTTTTTACCCATGACGAAATCAAACATAGTATAAGTTGGGCCTGCAGATACTGCGCAACCTGTGACGTTCTGCATACTGTTGTCGTAGCTGCTGTCATCGACGTCAGGCGTCATAATGCCAAAATCGTTATAGCACTTTACGCTACCCCAGTCTGTTTTGAAGGTCTTAGCGATATTGGCGTTATAGGCTTGGCCTTTAGAAGCGATCTCGTATTGCCAGCTAACTACAGATACACCAATCTTATTTGAATCGACCGCATCAGCGGCATCATATTCATACTGCATCGCTTGAAGTTGTAGGTTCCAGCTATTGTAGCTGCTGTCTAAATGAAGCGCCGCGGCGTAGCTATCACCGGTATTACCCGTTTTATTGTTGTAGATCTGACCATACTGAACAGAACCACCGAAGGTTGTTGAACCGCCTTTATGTTCTGCTGTGTAGGTCTGACGCACGTTAACTTGGTTTGTCTCTTCGTTGTTATACTCGTTGCCATTGATGGTGCCAGTATAGAGATCGGTCGCGTAACGCTTATTCTCGGTTGGACCATATTCAGCATTCTTGTAGAAGGCTAAATCTGTATGCCAGCCATTGCTGTTATAAACGGCCTTAACCCCAACATCATGGTCATCTTCGAAACCTAAGTAGTAAGGTAGACCAAACCACCAGCTGTTAGAGATAAAGCCACGGTTACCAAATGGCACCTTGTTGATACCAAACTGTAGCTGCCATTCAGGCTCGATATTGTAGATACCGTATCCGTATTTGATGTAGTCAGTGCTTGAGGTGAAACGGTACTCAGCGGCTAATCCCCAGTCGCCTTTCTTACCGTTAAACTTGATAGCGGCCATATCGAAGGTCAGATCGCCAGCCTTGTCTTTAGACGCTTCACTGTAATCTTTGTAACCATAGTTAACACGTACCGCGCCGCCTACGTTGATACCGTCTTCTTGCTCTTCTGCACTGGCGCTAAAGCCAGTTAGTGCTACCGCGGTTGCCACCATCGACAACATGAACTTGGTGGATTTTTTCATCATCATTACCCATTTAGTATGTTTATATTTATGTTTATGTTTAATTTTTCGAACTCGTTACATCACATCGAACCAGGTACGGTGACACTCGGCGCAGACGGGGGCTTTTTTCTCGTGTTCGCCGTGACAAGCTAAACAGCTGGCGCCCTGGTTGTAGTGGAATGATTTATGAGGATTGGCTTCTTCGATAGCAAGCTTTGACTTGTCGATCTCAATACTGTTGATGTCGCCATGACATTCGACGCAGGCGCTATCGGTCGCATTCTTTTTTCCTGAACCTTGATGGCAGCTCTGACAGCCATCCTCATAGATAAACTCATGATTGGTTCGGCCTTCAGTATTGCCCATCATTTTCACTAAATCGCCGGCAAATGCGCTCGTTGACAGGGAGAGTCCTACGAGTAAAGCCAATAGTAATTTGCTCATGTTGATCACCCCTGCAGGTCGCTTTTAATAGTTTCAGATACAACGATACCCATCGCCATACATTCCAGACAGGAGGTCGAACTCAATCGAGCCTCACCATGGACTCCACCTGTGACTTCACCTATGGCATAGAGCTTTTTGATTGGCTTCATGGAGCGACCATCGATAACCCGAGCCCCGATATCTGTCTTTAAGCCACCCATGCAGTAGTGCACCTTAGGCCAGACTCGAGATACGACGAACGGCGGCTTTAGCTCGACAGCCGTATCCATCTTACGACCGAAGAGAGGATCCTGACGTGTGCTGACTTGAGCATTAAACTCTTTCACTGTCTGTTTTAACTGAGTCAGAGGGATATTGAATTTTTCGGCCAATTGCTCGAAACTATCAACCTTCCATGCCATCTCATCACGAAGTGCGCGAACAACTCGGTCATCATCCGGATGATCTTTGTGGTTAAAGAAAACGACGGGGTAGGCTGGAGAACCATCTTGGTAGCGGTTCTTCATGATAGCTGCCGAGCAAGTCTTACGATCGGCTCTTTCATTCATGTAACGCTTACCATTCAGTACGCTGACTGAAATGCCTTCATGCCAGCCGATAGAGAGTAGGGCATTTGACCAGCCGAAGCCTCCTTCATCGGGTGAGCCCCAATGACCGGTTTGGATCATGTTCATATGAACAGGAAGCGCTCCTTGGGCCATGGCTGTTAGGGTGACTTCACCTGTTGCGCCTAGGGCATTAGTACAATCGAGTGATGGATCAAGAGAGGGATCGACAGCGGCGCGCAGCTCCATATTGCGGGCAAAACCGCCATTGGCGAGAACTACTGCCTTGTTTGCCTTGATAAAGATGCTCTTACCGGTTGTAAGATCTGGGAAACGGTAGTTTTGACGTACCTTAAGGCCGATGATTTCCTGTCCATCCATGATGAAATCTTCGATGTAATGTTGGAGGCGATAATCGATCCCCTCTTTTACACCTGTTTCATAGAGCTTGGTGGTGATGTCACCGCCAGTGCCATGTTGAGTTCTTATTGCGCGAGCCTTATTATGGCCACCGACCTGAATGTTAAAGCCTTCACGGAACTTAACACCTGTTTCGATACACAGCTGGTAAACGTCCAGAGCATGGTTGGCAATATTGCTCAGTATGGCCTCATTGGCCATGCCTCGCCCCGAAATCATCTGATCCGAGACTAACTCTGCAGGGCTGTCATCGGTTATCCCCTGGGCGAGTTGGATTGGATTTTTAGGGATCGCCAGCCAGCCGCCATTGATAGCCGAGTTACCACCGATAACCTGCATTTTTTCCAGCACCAGCACTGAGCCGACACCACTACGCTTAGCGTTTAACGCCGCAGAAAGTCCCGCAAAACCTGAGCCAACAACGATCACATCGGCCGACTCGTTCCACTTTATTTCGCCGCACTCACTGGCCATGACAGTACCCGGCATAGTCGATGCCAGCCCGCCCAGTGCCGCACCAGCACCCAGTTTTAAAAAATTTCTTCTATTTTGCATTTGTGTACCCTCAACTAGGAATGACACTAAGATAAAGGGAACTAGGGGCAGTAAAGGTGAACTAAATCACGGGGTTTTTTAAGCGACAAACTTATTCGTGAGTCATGTCTCGAATAAATTTACTCACGAGCAACTCCATATTTAACGGCCTGTAAAAATGTTGGAGGAATTTGATAGAGTGTTATTAAACTTTGCCGGAATGTTTATTTGACGTGATTCACAAAGGCCATGAATAACTATTCATTTACGTGAGATATCTCCCGATTGTTAATGGTGTCGCTATAACATCCGCTAGAGTTGAGACCATACTCATACCATTTAGAGACAGAGAGTATGTAAAATGAAATGCCCGACAGATGCACTACCTACACTAAGGTGTAATCAAATTTTAGATGCTGCAGAGTATCTGATTGAATCACAGGGAGTGGTATCTTTTAGGTTTTCTCAACTCGCGAAGGAAGTGGGCTGCTCTACGGGAACTCTGTATAAGTATTTTGAGCGGAAAGAGGATGTTTTAGTCTGCCTGTTTCTTCGAAGTGCAACCTCAAATCACCTCCAAATCTTTATCGATAAGTACCCGGAACTGACGGCCCAAGAGAAAGTCTTATTGCCAATCTTGTTTACATTCGAAACCATCAAGCGCAGCAAGAGTTTCTTTACCTTGCGATCTGTGTCGGTCAATACCATGGTTTGGCAGCTAGCCAGTGATGAGAAGGTGAAGCGATTTAAGAAACGTATCAATGCATTCTGGGAGTGGTTTACCGCCTCTCTTCATCAGGCGGTCGACAATGGAGAACTTGAAGCAACACCATTGCAGATTAAAGAATTGGTACAGGGAATCGTATTTTATCTTACAGGCTCTCTGACCCAGTTTGAGAGTGAATTAATTGCGCCCGAATATATGTCCAATCATCGTGAGACCTGCTACCGACATCTTTCAAGGTTGATGGCGCAATACCGATGGAAAAAGCCGTTTAATCAGGCGCTGTTTGATTCGCTAGAAGCGCAAACGACTCAATTTTTCAATAAACACTACCGTGACCATATGACGTGTGCGGCGTGTAGTGCACTGGCTAACGCACGTGAAAATAGTGTGACTCAATGCAGTCGGTTAGAATGATTAGCGAGTTAAGCTGTTTCAAAAAAAGCCTTCGAGCTAAATCGAAGACTTTTTTCACTATCTATTTGAACTAATCGTTGAACCTATACCTTGAACTGGCCTAGTGTCGATGATATATCAGTGGCTAACGCCTGCAGTTGCTGTCCGGCTATCTCTATCTGCTGAGCTCCCTGGGCCGACTCATCGGATGCCTCTCTGATGTTCTCAATATTTTGATGCAGGGCATCGACCACCACACTCTGCTGCTCTGTCGCCGAGGCTATCTGGGTATTCATATCGGCAACCACGTCGATATCGGCACTGATGTCACCAAATGCCACGGAGGTGAGTTTTGCCTGCTTAACACTCGCATCCGCTTTTTGTCTGCCTAAGTCAATAGTGTGTACCGCCTCCTCGACTTGATTTTGCATGCCCAGGATCATTCGTTCTATATCTTGCGTCGACTGTTGGGTTCGCATCGCTAAGGTGCGCACCTCATCGGCGACAACCGCAAAGCCGCGGCCATGTTCGCCCGCTCTGGCGGCTTCGATGGCGGCATTGAGTGCCAATAGGTTGGTTTGATCGGCAATCGACTTGATCACATCTAAGATACTGTTGATATCTTGGGCCTCCTGTTTCAGGCCATTCATTGCGCTGACAATCTGATGGACTGTGTCGGACAGCTCATTGATGAAGGTGATGTTATCCTCCACTAATACTTTGCCTTTCAATGCTCTGTCTTGAACCGTTAGTACTGATTTTGCTGCATCGGCGGCGTTGCGGGCGACATCAGTTATGGTCGCGCTCATCTCCTGGATAGCCGTTGCCACTTGATGATTTTCATGTTGATGCTGGGTAAGCAGTTCTCGTGAACGGCTGGTGATCACCGACATCTCACCAGTAGCACTATCTAATACGGTTTGACTCTGTTGCATTTCAATGACGATCTGTCGGACTTTCTCGGCAAACTGATTAAATCCGATGGCCAATTGAGCCAGCTCATCTTTACTCGATATCGCGAGCCTGACGGTCAGGTCGCCATCGCCCTGAGCAATTTCTTCCATCGCAGACGTCGTCGCATTTAGTGGCTGGGTAATTGAGCGAATAACCAGCATGGATGCGATAAAGATCATCGTTAATAGCAGGCTGAAAAATATTACTTTCTCTTTAATGAGCTGAGCAAACTCAGCATCAATATCATCGGTATAGACGCCAGTTGCTAATATCCACCCCCAAGGACGGTATAACTTAACAAACGTCACCTTGGGCTCCAGAGCAGAGGAGCCAGCTTTAGTCCATACATAATCGACATAACCTTCGCCTCCTTTGCGTACTGCATCGAGGAAGGCAACATAGACTTTTTTGCCCGTGGGGTCGGAAAAATTTATCAGGTTATTGCCTACATCTTTCTGGCTGGTGCCATGGGCCAATTGTTTGGCGTCGGTATCAAAAATCCACAGGTAGTTCTGCCCTCGGTAACGCATTGCAGTAATTTCAGATATGACCATGTCCTGAGCCTCAAAAAGGCTCATCTCACCACGCTCGACCGACGCTTGTGCTCGCTTGAAAAGGGACAGTGCGGAATTAACTACACTGCTGATTTCAGCTTGTCGTTGTTTCAACATTTTTGATTTTTGGTTAAAGGCCTCGTATCCGGAGCTGACGATAAACGCCAGCACTACAAAGATTAATAGCAGCCAGATCCTTTGAACGATAGAGAGCTGATTTAGCATTTTTTTTTCCAGTGGTAATTGAAGATAATTTAGTTCGTGCTAAATTTTGTTTTTATATTTTTTTTCATTTGCATGTTTTGTGTTGTGATGATTACCGCGAATAACTTTTCCGGTGTTCTTGGCTTGTGTGTTTGCACAAAGTTTTGTTTATGCTAGGGAAAAGCCTTCGAGTTACGTCGAAGATAAATGGGGTCAGAGTCTGAGGGATCCCCACGAATTTAATAGCATGCTTGTGGATCCTTGATTAAATCTTGTAGCGTCTTAACAAATAACATGGCCACCCATCCTAACTGCTTATGCAATGGCATAAAGGTTTTAAAGGTACCTTACTGTCACACAAGTTTGTAAAAGGTGAAGACCTAAACGAATTTGAACGTAAAACAGTGAATGATTGTATAACCCAATACCGACAACGCTTAGTTGATATCAGTTGGTTTATGCGTACCTTAAGTGAGCCGATTGCTCGAATGGCCAATAAAGAAGATAAGTGCACAGGCAGGTTTTATTCTCCGTCATCCATGGAGCTCACCCTTCGGGCCAGCTAAAGCTGTTCAAATTCATTCCCGATGAATTTGTGGGAAGGGCGGTTTACCTTTTCTTTTATAAATAGCCAAGCATTATTAGACAAAGCAGTCGTTCTGAGCTGTATGGCCTATGTCGACCATTATTTATTAATAGAAAGGCCTATCCGCGCCAAAATGCCCCCCCCCGAAACCTCAGACTACACCAGCATTCAACGCCGAATACACTCAGCGATAAAAGGTGAACAACCAACAGAGTTATTGCCTTTTGTGGGTAATGAACGCCTAAACATGCCAAATGGGCTGATGTTCAGTGTGAAGGATTACATTGTGCTTGTTGAAGATACTGGGCGAATTATACGAGAGGATAAACGGGGTGCAATTAGTTCAAGCAGCCAAGCTATTCTTAATAGGCTGAACATACCCGCTGAAAACTGGTTAAAAATCACTACAGAGTTTGGTTCATTATTTAAAGGTGCTGTAGGGGCGTTACCTGCATTAACGGAATATTGCGAACATTTGGACCGAAAGCGACGACAAGGTGCATCAAACTGCCAGCTCTGGTTGTGTGCCTAAACGCTAACTTTTTAATCCCATAACATCACTTTAGGCTTGATTGATATCAAGCTTTCCTGCTGTGTTAAATTGACCACATTACTGATGGATTGGCCATCGAGTGCTAATTTGTTAAACCATCCTGTTGAATTTGCTCGATGATAAAATTATACAAAGTGATCGCAACTCAAATAGAAAGGGGTTATGTTGTTACTTCAAAAAATGGGTGGCTATGTATTTTGGTGCCATGTAAACAGCGCAACGCACAAATACTAAAACGTTAGCTAACCAAGGAGAGTTCAGTGCAACGTGATATGGATTTAGTCCGAAAAATTCTTCTTTATATCGAGGGAAAAGAAGATGACCATCCGATAATTGATGCTCCATTTGATGGGTATGACGAGATTACACTTCTTGAACATTACCACTTAATTTTTGAGGCTGGTTTAGTTCGCGGAGAAACCATCTGTTCAACAACTACTCCTGAACGAGTGATAAAAGTCATACCTTTCGGTTTAACTTGGGCAGGTCATGATTTTACTAATTCAATAAAAAACGACAGTATTTGGAATAAAGCTAAAGATACTGTTTCATCGAAATTAAGTGGCTTACCTTTTGATGTTTTAAAAGCGGTTCTTATAGGTTTATGCAAAGAAGCCGTAAAGGACGCAGTTAAAGGTTAGCTAACAAAAACATCATGGTGGGAATTTTACGCGCTGAAAAATCGCTCCTAAAATCTCCATATGTTAAGCGTTATATTCCTTGAGTGATTATATGCCAAAATTTAATGCTGAACATTTAAGACCTCTTGAATATATGGCTTCACCTGATCCACGGTGGTCTGGGTTTGGGGGCTTAAATATAGATGGTATACATGAACCGATCACCATTGAACGGTACGCAGAGCCTATTCAAAAAATAAAGTTAAACACTTCAGTGCCAGAGTTAGTTGTAATTCACTTTGAAACAGCAAAAAATCTAGCTCTTTATGCATGGAATGTTTATCGCTTTACACCAGTCGCAGAATTATATGCATACATATCAATAGAGCTAGCACTTCGAGATATAACAGGAGATAAAAAGCGTCCTTTCAAGAAACTATTTGAAAAAGCAATTGAAAACAAAATTCTGAGCAATGAAAAATTTAGTCGATGGAAACATGTCACTGAACAAAGAGAACACCAATATCAAGAAAGAATTGAATTGGCTCAAGATCTTGACATTGAGGGACCAAAGCCACCTGAATACTGGAATTATTTAGATGTTATTGTAAAAAATATCCCTTATTTTAGAAACGATTACGCACACGGAAGTACAAATATTTATCCCTGGGCATACACAGCATTAAAAGATAGTGCTGAGATCATTAATCAACTATATGAAACGAGAATATAACAAGTTACTTCATTGGAAAAACTACTCGCTCCCGCTCGCATTTTTTCGCTGAGCAAGGCATTAATCTCAATTCACTATAGTAAGCATAATGTGACTCCAGAGTGCTAAATCCTAAGAAACAACCCTTTTTAGTCCATAAGCAAGTTGATAGATAACTTATTGCCCCTATGCTTATATGTGGCAAATCACTTAACCGATAACTTCTAAATCAAATCTAGAAAATATCGGTTTTATATATCACGAAAACCCAAACGCCATATGTGGCGTGTTTGCGGCCCTTAAAAACAGGGTATATTTATATATGCTTGATACGACTACGTAACTGGCTTTGCTTCCTCTCTCGTTTCTCTTTGCGTTCTCTCTCGTTACATCCTCGCCGCTGGGCTCCTGTATTGGAGCCCATTTTTTTGCTCGTTATTTGGTGAACACATGATCCGTAAAAAGGTTTATATCGCAGGGCCAGATTGCAATCGCCACGCATTTAACTTTGCGGACAAGTGCAAAAGTCGTTAACCCATATTGTGCTTAATCCAGCCGCCTAGTAAAAGCTAAAAGTGCCACCTAACCTAATAAGATTACACTTTAGACGTTAGAAAACCTTATTATGAATAATAACGTAAGTTGTAATTGTTGAGTTGATGGTTTGACCTGATTTTGACCTGATTTTGACCTGATTTTGAAAGTAACAATAGTATTCATGAGTTGTCTTTAGACACAAAAAAGCCTGTAAACAGTTGATGAATACAGGCTTTTCTATTTTAGATTTGGTCGGTATGAGGAGATTTGAACTCCTGACCCCTGACACCCCATGACAGTGCGCTACCGGGCTGCGCTACATACCGAATTTCTTGCTAGTGTTTCACAATGGTAATGCGTCCAATATTCATCTTCAGCAAGATTTGTAAAACATCACTTAGTTAGTCTATTAGCTTTGGGGTGACTAAGTGAATAAGCACTTTATCAACTGTAATTAACTAGTGCAAGTAGTTAATTATCAGCCATTTATCAATTGATTATAAAATATCCATTTGCTGAAAAGCCTAGATTACTCATTATCGAAATATACCATTAAGATTAAGGATCTGGTCGATAATGAAGTGACTATAGATTGTGAATGCGACCACTGAGGTTATTGCACACAATCAATAGTGTTAACTATTGATTGAAGAGCCTACGGCCTTCGCGCATCACTTGGATCAATTCTGGCGCACTCAACTTTTTATCCAAGCGTTTGTTATAGTCTAAATCGTAGATGCGGTATTTGCCAAAACGATCTAATACGGTTATCTCTGATTTTTGATAAATGGCAAAGCGCCGACTGTCGCCAATATATACCCAGGTTTCATTGTTGGGCTCAAGTAAACCGCGGCCTGAGCTGTAATCTGTGCTTGGGTTCGTGCAGCCTAAAACATGGCTAAGCAAGGTTGGCGCGATGCCATAATGGCTGGTGCGGTAGTTGATTTTATTACTGTGACTATTTGGCCAATGAATGATGAGTGGCACGTTGACATTATCTGGCGATAAATTACTGCGAGCATCATTAGTGTTGCTGGTAAATACTTGGCCGTAAGTGCCGGTGATCAGCACGACGGTATCATCACTGACGTTATCGAGTAGAGTAGCCAGCTGTTGGTCAATAAAGTTAAGTGATTGACGATATTGATTAAACAACACTTTTTGTGCCGGCTTTAATGCCACGTGAGGTTTAACGGTTTGCACGCCTAGAAAACCAACGGGGGTGTCGTAGTCTTTTGGTGCAGTAAGGTTCACTAGGGTAAACCACGGTTGTGTTTGGTTAAGTTGCCATGCATTTACTGCATTAATAGTGTTGATGTCGGCATCGGCGCTGCCATTTCTACCTTCACTGGTGTGCATGTGTATATCGTTAAACATGGCACTATTGGCAATATATTCATCACTTTTAGGCGCAAACATGGCCAATTGATAGCCTTGCTGCGTAAGAATGTTGGTTAAGATCGGGCTGGTGCTATCAAACTCTTTACGATCGCTATAATTGCCTTGTAAACCATACATTAAGGTAAACATGCTGGTTTCAAAGTCAGTGCCACCAGTATAATGATCCATAAAGCGCTGATTTTGAATACGGTATTGGCTTAAAAACGGCATGGTGACCTTGTCGACCATGTCTGCACGAAGGCTGTCTATGCTAATGACCAGAATATTTGGCTGGCTGTCTGCAGTACATTGCATCGGGCTGATGGGATAGCTCAGATTGCGTGATTTAGTATTGCGATATTCAGTTGACTGCATGCTGCTGTCAATGCCATGGTTTTCCATAAATGATCGTGCTGTTGCAGGGTATGACACTGGGTATGCATCGTCAAAACGGGTGATTTCGGTTATGTTTGTAGCATCGGCCCAAATATGCAATAAATGGCTGCTGACAAAGCAGATACCAACAAACAGTACGACTTTGTTGCCCCATTGTTTTTTCTGAATTTTGTCGATGCGTTTCCACAAAAAATTGGCAACCGTGAGTTCAACAACCACGATAACAATAGGGGTAATAATGTATGAGGTACTGTGTAATAGGGCGTTGAGGTCTTGCCAGGCTAAATCGAAGGCAAAGGGGCTTAAGTGGATGCCGTAGTCATCATAAATAATGGTGTCATACAGCAGAGCATATAATCCCATTGAGGCGATAAATGCAGCAAAACCGCGTAAAATTTTAGAATAAGGGAGTAATAAGGTAATCGGGAAGATAAAAATTAAGTAAACGATAAAGGCTAAAAACGTAAAGTGACCAATGGTACTGATGGCAAGATATGACCAACCAATAACGGATTCTGGGTAGCCCACACTGCCAATATATCGAGCGCCAATTAACATCGCCAATATGCCATTAAAGAAGGCAAACCAGTGACCCCAATTAACTAAGCGTGACACTTTATCACGCGTCATTTGCTGCTTTTTACGCTCGATCATGTTAACTCGTATTCCTACATTATTATCAAAGACTATTCTCAGTGTAACTGATTGTTAGCCTTAGCGATAAAAATTTGTTGAGTCGATTACTTAACCGACTGTGTTAGGGCTTTGGCAAATTGTTCCGCGACTTTTTGACGTGATTCACCTGGGACTTTTTGCTCGAGTAAATGCGTCACGCAGTTACCTAATACCATTAGGCTTAAATCGGTGGGGGCTTGATGCTTAGCGAGAACTGCAAGCAGCTCGCTGATAAGTGCTTCAACTTGAGTGTTTGTATATTTAGATTGAATTGCCATAGTCAGAAAACGTCAATAAAGAATGAATTAGCTGCACATAATAACGGATTTAGTCGTCGCTCGCCTCAAGTTTTATTCGGTCTATGTAAGGAATATCGTAAACCCTGTTCGATTTACACGCTTGGTCTGATATCATTCTTTCATAAATTATCATCTGCGACAGACTAGGATTAACAAGGCTTATGAGCATTAGGATTGAGCAAGCAATTATTCACGAAATCTCTCAAGACAGTCAGGGGGAAATGCGCTGTCGTTTACGCCCGCAACCGTTGTTTAATACTCACGCTGTTGAAACCATGTTAGAAGAGTTACATCAAACCTTTACGGGTAAAGCGGGTAAGGGGTTTGGTTTTTTTGGTACCAGTGGTGATGATGGCGAAGCCAATGATGCTTTTTCTAATGCTCTGACAGGATATCGCAGTGGCGATTTAGGCTTTGTTGAATTTAGCGGCCAAGCGAGCCAATTGTTACAGCAAGAACTGGCCAAGTACGATTTTAGCCAAGGCGGTTTTTTATTGATGTCTTGCTACACCAGCATGACGAGCGATTATTTGTTTGTGGCGCTATTAAGCGCGAAGTCGTCGATGACGGTGTTAGATGATATGGAATTGTCGCAAAACAACCATTTAGATTTAAACAATATTCAACTAGCCGCGCGAATTGATTTAACCGAGTGGCAGGCAGATAAAAGCTCTCGTAAGTATATTTCGTTTATTCGTGGCCGCGCGGGCCGTAAAGTGGCTGACTTCTTTTTAGATTTTATGGGCTGTGTCGAAGGCGTTAACATCAAAGCGCAAAACAAAACCTTGATCCATGCGGTTGAAGATTTTGTGTCGGGCAGTGAGTTAACCAAAGATGAACGCCAAGAGTGTCGCAATAAAGTGTTTGAATATTGTTCTGAACGAGCGGATTCAGGGGATGCTATTGAAGTAAAAGATTTAGCCGACGAGTTAGCCGACACGGGTATGGATTCATTTTACGATTTTGCTTGTGGCGGCAGTTATGAGTTAGACGATGAGTTTCCGGCAGATAAAGCCAGTTTACGTAGCTTGAAGAAGTTTTCAGGTACCGGCGGCGGGGTGACATTGAGTTTTGATAGTGGGCATTTAGGTGAGCGGGTTATTTATGACCCGATATCTGACACTCTTTTGATTAAAGGTGTGCCGGCCAATTTGAAAGACCAATTGGATCGTCGTTTAAAAGGCGATTAAGTTAATTTTATCCAGTTATATGTTGTTTATGTATTTTAATCGCGCCCTATTTGGGCGCTTTTTTATGAGCGAAGATACTGACACCAAGTCATGTAAGTCTAACTCGGGTTATGTTTTCGCTCAATTTCCGAGCGACTGAGTTTGATGTTAGGTATTACTTCGTGAGTGATGTTACCGCTCAATGTCCGAGCAACTGAGGCTGATGTTAGGTATGTTAGGTATTACTTCACGAGTGATGTTTCCGTTGAGTGGTGCGATGCGTTACGCTAATGAGTAGTAAAGAGTATGCCAACTATTTACCTCAATACACTTAACCGTATCGCTGGATAAGCGTTGAGGTTACTTATAGTTAGACAGTGTAAGTCAGTCTGAACTGATCACTGTGATGTTAGAATTTATGTAACTGCTTATATAATTGGTACGATTTTTGGCGCTATTGAACATTTTACTTTTCATTCATTGGTAGTTGGGTAAACTAGCGCCACTTTTTGAGTGTTTATGTTTGTTATGCTTTGTATGGCCTAACAGACTTTGGGGGAGCGATGATCACTGCATACGCCTATCAAAATAGAGAATTAATCACCACCGAATTGAAGGTTGGCGATAAAGTGCCCGAGTCGACCTTGTGGTTAGATTTATTAAAACCCGACGACGAAGAGCGCAAATGGTTGAGATTATTTTCTGCTGAAGAAGTCCCTGATGAAGAAGATATAAATGAAATTGAAGCCTCAGCGCGTTTTTATCAGAACAAAGATGGTTTACATATTAACTCGTTGTTTCCACAGCGAGTGAGTTCAGATGTACGTGCTGTGAACGTGTCATTCAACTTGCGTGAACGTTTCTTGCTGACATTACGTGAAGAAGATGTGGGTCTTATCCGTTTATTACGTAATTACTTACGTTTAGGCCGCTTGGATATTACGACTCCACAGGGGTTATTGTTAGAGTTGTTTAATTTAAAAGTGGATTATCTATCTGACTTAATTGAAGACGTGTACAGCGTATTAGAAAATGTCGGCGAGCAAGTGTTTAATGACGAAGAGCTTGATGACGTGTTTAAACTGATCATCTTGCAAGAAGACTCTAACGGTAAAATTCGGTTAAGTTTATTGGATACTCAGCGTTCACTTCGTTATATGCAACGTTATTACCGAGACAGTTTATCGGATGACAATTTAAAAGATATTCGTGAGATGTTATCGGATATTGAATCATTGATGCCACACAGTCAGTTTATTTTCGACAAGTTACAGTTCTTGCTGGACGCGGCTATGGGCTTCAGTGGTTTGCAACAAAACAAAATTATTAAGATATTTTCGGTATCGGCAGTGGTGTTTCTTCCTCCTACATTGATTGCCAGCAGTTATGGGATGAACTTTCATATTTTGCCTGAACTCGATTGGCGATTTGGCTATCCGATGGCGGTCGCATTAATGCTTGCCAGCGCGGCGGGAACGTATTTTTTCTTTAAACGAAAAGGTTGGTTATAGCAGCAATCTATATGACAAGATTAACGCCATCAATTGTTGTCAGTTGATGGTTTTTTACACCCAAAAATAACGGAAGTGGGTATTTAGTTATCTGAATTGACCTTAAGACCATTATTGTTTAATTGGACTCAATAACCCCCAAAAGCCACGCCTTACTTCAACATTATGGTGGTGTCATATTGATCTTTCATTGTTAGATAAGGGCCTGACGGAAAGCAGTAATACTTAACCTCAACTCAGAATAAGAGCTAAAATAGGCTGTTTTATAACCGTTTATAATTTCACGTTGAGGTTATTTAGTTTGCAACGTTGAAATGAGCCAGTGATTAACAAAAACAGCGTTATTTCTCTAGCCCACTAGTTTTGGCCAATACCTACGCTAATTTTTTCTCTAGGATTTAAGTATTTATGGATTTTTTCAGGCAATGCTGCAGCAGGTAGACTGCGGACAATACTCAGGCCTTCATCTTGTAAGCTAATGATGGGGGCTAAATCTTTGGGTACCAGTTGATCGTAAACCACAATATTAGGGCACAACAGCTTCTGTAAATTTACCGACATAACCATCGCAAATTGGCCACTGGATAACTCAATAATACTGCCAGGCGGGTAAACACCTAATATTTTGATTAGTTTACTAATGTATTCAGTATTTAATTTACCTTTATAATTTTTATACAACAACCCCAAGGCGGTACTGGGCGGTTTCCCCTTGATTTGGTTGGTTCCATTACACAGGTTGTCGTATTCATTAACCACCGCGATCAACTGTGACAGCTTGTCTAACTTGTCGGCTTTGAGCCCTTGTGGGTAGCCACTGCCATCTAAAAACTCGTGGTGATTAGCGATTAACGGTTTGGCTTCATCCGGAAAACTGTCAGCCAGTTTTAAAAAGTTAATACCCATCAGCGGATGTTGTTTAATAAAATTTTGTTCAGGTGTGGTTAGCGCCACTCGTTTATTGAGGATACTGCTGGGTACTTTTAATTTACCAATATCGTGAAATAACCCACCAATACCAATCGTTTCAACTTCTTCGCGGCTCCAGCCTAGCTCTTTTGCGGTTAACATACTTAACATGGCGACGTTGAGTGAATGGTGATAAATATGCTCATCATTTTTAGCATCGCCCATTAAATGCAAGGCTAAATTGTCGCTATTAAGTAGCATGTTGGTCATGTTGCTGATGAGGTCTTTCACTTCATTGACCGCATTGAGTGGCCGGCTACTGATTTTAGAGACCATTGAACGCATCATCGACACTGAGCGATTAAATTGTTGTTCGGTTTTCTTTAAATCTCGTTTGAGCTTTTGTTGCTCATCTATTTTGGCCGACTTCTGGCTGATCATTTGTTCTTTTAGTGCGTTTAGGGCCTGCTCGTCGGGTTTTGGGATGTTGGCATTCTGGGACGTTACAGGTTCAACATCACTTTTTTCGGGATCAAAAAAAACATCTTTTAGACCTAAGCCTTTGATAAGTTCGATTTGTGCCGCGTCTTTAATTTTAAAACTGCTAAACAGGAAAGGGTGGTCTTTCCAGGAAATAGGCAAGCGGATAAAGGTACCAACTTGTAATTGTTCAACAGAGATTTTTTGGTTTTTTTTCATATTCAATCGATAGTTACTTTGAAGAACAATGAGCTATGTTATGCATTGCCCTTTACAGGCACTTAAATTGCGTGGCAGCATACTACTATAAATTTATTAACAATAGTTACTCCCTATGGATTTTATTGAAGTATATCCCAATGCGATAAGTAATGATTTATGCGATCGCTTAATTGCGGCATTTGAAACGCATCCGAGTGTAGGGCCAGGCCATACGGGTGCTGGTGTCGATACCGAAAAAAAACGCAGCCGTGATTTAATGTTAGATGCTTGTGATGATTTAGCCGAATTAAAAAACGAACTATTAGCGGCGACGTTTACTCATATCAGCAACTATTTCACTCAGTATTCATTAACTTTAATGGGGTCGGTGTCAGTGCAAGTGACTGATGAAAACGGTCAACCACAAACCTTAACACCTGATAATTTTGCGACATTGGGTCAACCAAGGGCGGCGGCGTTAACTAAGTACCTGTATCGCAGTGGTACCATCAATGTGCAGCATTATCAGCAAGGTGTTGGTGGCTATCCACATTGGCATTCAGAGCAGTTTCCACAGAAGGGCCATAATGAAGCACTTCATCGGGTGGTGTTATATATGTTTTATCTCAATGATGTGGAAGAGGGGGGTGAAACGGAGTTTTACTATCAGCAACGAAAAATAAGCCCTAAAAAAGGCACCATGGTAATAGCACCTGCCGGTTTTACTCATAGTCATCGTGGTAATGTTCCCATTAGCAATGATAAGTATATTGCCACTTCGTGGGTGATGTTTAATCGTGCCGAGCAGCTTTATGCGCCATTAAGTTAGCGATTACTGTCGGGTAAAGCGAGTGATAGCATTATATGCTTAGGTGCTTATACGGTTAGTTGCTTAGTTGCTTATACGGTTAGCGCCACTTGCATTTGATTACCCAGAGCTGATAACGGCACTTGTAAGTGATGTGACAAAATAGGATCCTCTTTAATGACTAATATGCGCATAATTGATCCTTGTTGAACCGTCACTATTTTGAAATTTGTTGTTCTGATATTAGCTGACAAGTTGGTCTGGTTGAGTATTGAACAGGCTTATAGTGGCCTTTATATAGCGTTTTGTTGCGAGAGTGACAATAACCAGCTTTATTTTAACTGCTATTTTTGCTCATGTTTGTCACATTGAATTCGCTTTTCGATGTAATCAAGGATCAGGTACGGTAGAATATCCGCATTGATAAACTACCTTCCAAGATTGAAATGAAACTAACACACTTATTATCAGCAAGTTTTTTAAGCTTATTTTCGACGTTTGCATTAAGTGCAACCTTTACCTTTACTGCTATCCCAGATGAAGATGAAAGTCAGCTTCGTACTCGGTTTGATAAAGTGGCTGATTATTTAACAGAGAAATTGGGCGTAGATGTAAAATATATTCCGGTAAAGTCATACTCAGCTGCTGTTACGGCATTTCGTAATAATCAGGTACAACTTGCATGGTTTGGCGGTTTATCTGGCGTGCAGGCGCGTCGCTTAGTGCCCGGTTCAGAGGCGATAGCACAAGGATTTGAAGATCAGTCTTTCAAGAGTTATTTGATTGCTCATCATTCTACTGACATTACCCCTTCAGAGAATTTCCCTTTACTCAATGATTATACCTTTACATTTGGCTCTAAAGATTCAACTTCAGGGCGTTTAATGCCGCAGTATTTTATTGAGCGTAACTTAGGTAAGCCGATTGAAAAGATTTTCAAACGTATTGGCTTCTCGGGTGATCATAGTCGTACCATTAGCCAAGTTGAAGCCGGTGTATACCAAGTGGGTGCGGTTAATTATAAAGTGTGGGATACAGCCGTTGAAAAAGGTGAGGTTGATACCAGCAAAGTTAAGGTGATTTGGGAAAGCCCTAGCTATCCAGATTATCAATGGACTGTCCGTGCTGGTGTAGATAATGCCTTTGGTGAAGGTTTTAAAGAAAAGTTAACCCAAGTATTAATTGGGATGACGGATAAGGATTTATTAGCCAGCTTTCCGCGTCAATCGTTTGTACCTGCCCAAAACAAGGACTATGAACCAATTGAGCGTGTCGCGAAAAAAATCGGAATGCTTGATTAATGTTGTCGTTGACTGATGTTGATTTAGGTTATAGCCAGAAAATTATTTTACCTGAGGTTAACTTGTCATTTAAGGCAAATGAGCATGTGGCTATTTTAGGCCCTTCTGGCGTGGGTAAAACCACGCTGTTGCATTACTTATATCAACAACTGTCTGAGCAAACGTGTTTGTGTTCTCAAGCACAAGGGCTGGTTGATAATTTGTCGATATATCATAATGTGTTTATTGGTGGGTTAGCGCGTTATTCTCGTTGGTATAATTTGGCTAATTTACTGTTGCCGTTTAGCAAACCACAACAACAAATAGCCGTTCTTTGTCAGCAATTAGAGTTAGCGGTGCCGCTGCAACAAAAAGTCAGCGAATTGTCGGGCGGCCAACGTCAACGTGTGGCATTAGCCAGATCGTTATTTCAACAACAAGCTATATTTATGGGTGATGAGCCCTTTTCTGCGTTAGACCCATTAATGGGCTTACGATTATTAAGCTTGATTAAGCAAACACATCAGAGTGTGATTTGTGTGTTGCATGATGCCGAATTAGCGTTAGCACATTTTGACCGTATTATCGTGATCAGCGATGGCAAAGTGGCGCTAGATGATAAAGCCGATCAATTATCTCTGGCTTATTTGTCTCAGCATTACGCATTATCTGATGTACTAAAACATGATGTGGCATAAATATGAGCATGTCGATGTTGCTAAACACATGTTTTATAACCGACTTTTTATCATTCTGTAACAGCCTCTTCTATTATGCCTAAAACCATGACTTTTAGTGGCCGCTCTTTTGTGGGTCACTGGCAGAAAATCACTGTGTTACTTTTATTGATGGTATCTGTGTGTTGGTTTTTTGCCGATACAGAAATCATTGCGCTCGAACCTTGGACTGAGCTTGGGCGTATGATGCAAGGCTTTATTCATCCCGACTTTTTTGCGACAGAGTATTTGCTTGATGCTTTGTGGCAAACCATCAGTTTTGCGCTGCTTGGGATCACGATTGGGTTGCTATTGGGGTTTCCACTGGCATTGTGGTATCAACATCCTTTGATTGCGGCAATGTGTGCATTTATCCGTGCTATTCATGAGATATTTTGGGCGTTGATATTTTTACAAATATTTGGTCTTTCAGCCATTACCGGCATTTTAGCCATTGCGCTTCCTTATGCTGCTACGTTTGCCCGTGTGTTTGCTGATATTTTACAACAAGCGCCAATGCATACCTTATTTTCTCTGCCTAAGGGCACCGATAAACTGTCGGCATTTATATATGGTCGCTGGATGCACATGTATCCGCAGATTGTCGATTATATCCGGTACCGTTTCGAATGTGCGCTTCGCAGTAGTGCGGTATTAGGTTTTATTGGCATGCCGACACTAGGCTTTTATTTAGAATCGGCTTTTCGCCAAGGGCATTATCAGCAAGGCGGTGCGTTATTAATCTTATTTGTGCTATTGATCGGAAGTATACGTTTCTGGGCTAAGCCGTTTATGCTTTGGCTGTATTTACCGCTTGCGGTGTATTTCTTACCCCCCATACCGGTTATCGACTCGCAACTTATTTGGCGTTTTATCAGTGTTGATGTTTTACCGCCTATGCTGCAAGGGCAAGCCTTCTTAAGCTGGTTTACACCTGATAACCTGTCGAAGGTATTTGACTGGAGTTATAACTTAATAAGCCAGCAAGTCATTCCTGGGATGATTGCTACCTTAGTACTGGCTTTTTGTGCCTTAGGGCTAACTCATATATTGACCATGATATTACTGCCTCTAAACACTCGATTAATGATGCCCAAAGCGGTTATTCTGTTCATGCGTGCTGTGAATTTAATATTACGTTCGCTGCCAGAATATTTGTTGGCCTTTGTGTTTATGATGTTATTAGGACCTTCGATGTTGCCAGCGATTATCGCGTTGGCATTGCATAATAGTGGCCTAATGGTCTTTTTAATGGCGCGCCAAGCTGACAAGGTTAGTGTGCCGCTCACTTATCAGCCAAGGGTTGACCAATATAGTTATCTGGTTATTCCTACCATATACCCCCATTTTATGGGATTGTTGTTTTACCGTTTTGAAGTGATTATCCGTGAAACCGCTATTTTAGGTATGCTCGGCGTGATGACGTTAGGATTTTATGTGGACAGTAATTTTTCTGAAATTCGCTTTAGTGGAGCCTTGTTATTATTGGTTTTCACTGCGGGGCTAAATGTCGTAGTGGATTATCTGGCGCGTAGATTATTGCGTTATCCTCAAAATCGTATACAGGCTTGCTAAAATCATTCCATGATGAAGTCGATTGGCTTGATGTTGTCATCGCTAACAACTGATGAATGTGCGAGTAACGTAGGGAATGCTTAACTCGTTTACTCATTAGATGTGAGATGTCATCTGCTTGTGCAAGTTATATCGACAATATGATGTTCAAAATTGGCTAATAATTTGATGGAGAATATTATTAGCAATGGTGACTGCAACGGCAATAAAAATAACCCCTACAAGTAAATCAATAATGCTGTTGGCTGCAAGTAATTTCTGCTGTACCCGAGGTTTAGATAAAATGAGCGCTAATAAACTAAACCATGCTAATGACAAGATAAATAATAATATTGTCGCGGCTACTTTTGTCGAGTCATTGACTTGCGGCGTAATCAATACTGAAAATAAGGTAATAAAAAAGATCAGCGCCTTAGGATTCAGTAGGTTGGTATATAGGCCTACTTTAAATCCTGTTAACGACGACATCAGAGTATTCTTCGCCATATTATGTTGAGTCGGTGATATGGATATGTCTGCAGTACGTCGTTTGCTGATGATACTGGTTAGGGCTGATTTGAGTGCTCCGTACCCCATCCATGCTAAATAGCTACTACCGATCAGTTGTACTGCCATAAAGGCAACATGGGATTGCTGGATCATCACACTTATGCCCATCAAAGATAGAAAGGTGTGAACTAAGATGGCGACGGCAATGCCTAGGGCGCAATAAAGCGCGGTTAAGCGTGTTTGCTGTGTGGCCATTTTGACGATAATGGCAAAATCTGGTCCAGGGCTCATTAATGCCACAATGTGAATAACCGCTAAACTTGCCAATAAAGTCATGTCCATATTTATTCCGTTTGTTGTTAATTAGCCTTAGCTCGGGACAATAATTGGTAATCAAACAACTTGTTGTCCTGCTATTTGTGTGACATTGACTTGAAATCGCTCCGCGATTGACTTGCAGTAGGCCTTATTAGTAAAACAAATGACAAGTTTGATAGAGTGGATTAGGTGTAAATTAGCTTTTGCTGATTTACCTCATGTCCCATCTATTATCTCGAACTGAGGTTAACTAAAACAGGCGACACTAGTCGTTATATCAATGTAAGTTGATGATAATGGCATATTTATGCTGAAAAAAGATAATAAAAAAGCGCTAAATTAGCGCTTTTTTATATAACGAAAGCTATGCGTTAATCTTTGTCATTAAGCACTTGCTCTTCAAACTTTTTACCTGCTTGTGAATTATTGAATATTTCTTCGTTAAATTCACCCTCAGATTTAGCAATGATAACGGTAGCCACAGCATCACCCGTTACATTCACCGCAGTGCGGATCATGTCTAGCATTCTGTCGACACCAATAATCAAGGCAATACCTTCAACCGGCAAACCTACTTGGTTTAATACCAATGCCAGCATAATAAGGCCTACACCAGGCACACCCGCCGTACCGATAGAGGCCAGTGTAGCCGTGAGCACGACCGTGGCATAATCCATGATGCTAAGGTCAATACCATATACTTGGGCAATAAATACCGTTGCAACACCTTGCATAATGGCGGTGCCATCCATGTTGAGTGTGGCACCTAGTGGCAACGTAAAAGAGGCAATTTTATTGTCGACACCCATTCGGTGTTCGGCGGTTTCAATGGTAACGGGTAATGTTGCATTAGAGCTTGCCGTACTAAATGCAAACAGTTGCACATTGCGAATTTTACGCAAAAACATTAACGGACTGAGGCCTGAAAATAGTTTTAGTAGAGTAGGGTAAACAACAAGCCCTTGTATAAATAGCACTGCTACCACTAAGAAGAAGTATTTGACTACGCTGCCGAAGGTTTCTAATCCTAGGGTTAAACTCAGTTTGGCCATTAATGCGAAAACACCATAAGGCGCCAATTGCATAATTAATGTCACGACTCGCATGATCACATCATTTAAATCGTTAAAAAATGATGCAACACGAGAGCCTTTATCACCGATATGCGCGATAGCAAATCCAAAAATTACCGCAAAGATGATGATCTGCAGCATATTGCCTTCGCTCATGGCTCGCATTGGGTTTGTGGGGACGATATTAATCAGTACCTCAGACAAACTAGGTGCATCTTTAACCGTAAATTCTAGCGCATTATTTGCCAGACTTGCATTACCAGGGTGAATAATTACCGCGGCTAAAATCGCGATGGAGAGCGCGATTGCTGTGGTGAATAAATAAAAGGCAATGGTTTTGCCTCCTAAGCGACCTAATTTAGAGGGATCACTTAACGAACTTGTTCCACACACTAGTGAAACGAACACTAATGGAACAACGAGCATTTTTAAACTCGAAATAAAGATCGTGCCGATCACATGTAAAAAACCATTAGTAATGTATTCTTCAATGAATTGACTATCTGGAAACACATTCCTTAACAACAGGCCTAAAATAATGCCTGCAGCCATACCTATTAAAATTTTGCTCGTGAGCCCGAGCTTAAGTTGTTTACTCACAGAGTGTTCCTTCTAATCATATTATTTTATGCCTTTATTTAATGCGCTAAAGACTAGCAGGAATTGATAACTTAGGAAATGGTCTTAAAGTGAAAGTTTTAGCGGATAAGTAGCGAAGAAAATAGTAGAGTTATGCTAAGGTTACACGATGTCTGCGTATTGTTAATCTATAACAAACTATAATAATTCTTAAGTTTTACCTTAATGTAACAGGGAGCCTGACAATGAAGTCAGCATATAAAGTTTATTTAGCACTTTTATGTACATTTTTTATCGTCGCATGTGGCGGCGGTGGCGGTATAACCGATGATGGAACCGGAGGTGGGACAACTCCTGATCCGACTATATCTATTGCGTTAAGTATCGACAATGATCAAATTTCAGTTGCTGAACCTGCGATTATTACCGCAATAGTGAAAGACTCAACGGGTGCAGCTATTAGCACTTTAGTTTCTTTTTCATTAAATAATGCTGAATACGGCACCTTTTCTCCCGGTACGGGTGAAGTCGCAACTAATGCTGATGGTGTTGCTACTGTACAGTTAAATTCTGCGGCAATAAACACTGGCGCAACCATTAGTGCGACCATTACATCTGGCGAGACTAATTCGCTTAACGTGACTATGGCCGGTGACGGTGGCGTAGCAGGTGGTGGTGCCCAAGTCTCATTGGTACTAACCGATGAAGACGGTAACGCAATACAATCGATTAACACATTATCACCAGGCAAATTAACGGCGACCGTTAGTGGGCTTTCTAAGGCGGTAATTGTGACCTTTGATAGCCCGATAGGTGATTTACCGGTTAAAACGGCCGTCACCAATGCACAAGGCAAAGCGACAGTCGATATCTATGCAGGCAGTTCTTTAGGCGCTGGAGAAGCCACGGCATCGCTCTCGACTAATGAAATCGGTTCAACAATTGTTGTCGTTGGTGCGACCGATGTTGTCATGGGCAGTGGAACACCTTTTGTTCAAGGTGTGGCGGCGGTTAGTGCAACAGATCTTTCTGCGGGTGGGACTGCAACGATTTCAGTGCTGATTCAAGATGATCAAGGCAATCCTTTTACCCAACCTGTTGATGTGAACTTCTCTTCAACATGTGCGACAAAAAGTCCAGCGCAAGCCGTGATTAGTTCTCCAGTTTCATCAAGCAATGGGGTTGCAACCTCAACGTATCGTGCTCAAGGTTGTGTTGGTGAAGATCAAATCAATGTAACAGCCAATGCGGGTGGAATAAGTTTATCTGCTGCTGGGACTATTAATGTACTGCAGGCTGATGTCGGTAGTATTGTGTTTGTATCAGCCGCTCCTCAAAACATTAGTATTTTAGGCACTGGAGGTGATGAATCATCAGTGGTTAAATTTAAAGTACTCGATAAAAATAGCAATGTGGTTACCAACCAAAATGTGATTTTTAAACTCAACACTACTATTGGTGGCGTCAAAATTGATCCATTGCAAGCCACAACCGATAACAGCGGTGTGGTACAAACTGTCGTCACTACCGGTACTGTTGCAACATCACTGCGTGTTACCGCGACGGTAGATAATGGCTCAATCCCTGCTATTTCTAGCCAATCAAGTCAGTTAATTATATCAACGGGTATTCCTGACCAAGACAGTTTTTCGTTATCGGCTGAAGTACTTAATGCTGAAGGTTGGGATCTAGACGGGACGATTGTCAAGGTTACTGCTCGGATGGCCGATGCGTTTAACAACCCTGTACCCGATGGGACGACAGTATCTTTTACCACTGAAGGTGGCTCTATTGAAGATGCATGTCAAACAGTAAAAGGTGCGTGTTCGGTCTCTTGGACAAGTCAGCTTCCTCGACCTGAAGGTGAAATGTTACTCAATGGTGCGGGTGCAATGTTCCGTAATCCAAGTGCGCTGTTAGCATATGATTCGACTCTTGAGGTTTATGGTAATATTTACGGTCAAAAATACGGTGGCCGTGCAACGATTACTGCATCGGCTATTGGTGAAGAGTCATTCCCTGACCTCAATGGTAATGGTCGTTTTGATGCCACTGAAGCCGATACGTTTTTAACCGGTAAAGATGTAACTGGTCAGCTATTTGATTTAAATGATGCCTTTAATGACTATAACGAAGATGGTGTGTTTAATCCGCAACAGACTGGTGGTCAGGATGGTGGTACGTTAGAAGAGTTAGTTGATTTTAACGCTAATGGAGTATTTGACCTCAAAGACCGCAAATATAATGGTGTGCTTTGCTCTGAACCTGTTCATTCAGCTTGTGCTACTGCATCAGACTCTCGGTCTGTATTTGTGCGTCGTAGTTTAGTCATGGTGATGTCTGGTAGTACTGCTTTTGCCACGGACTCAAGTAACATTGTCATTGCAGATAGCACTGGAACGCATACTGGCGGTAGTATCACTATCGAGGGTAAAGGTTCTGCTACGGCAATGTTCACGATTTCTGATTTACATAATCAGCAAATGCCCGCCGGTTCGATTGTGAGATTCAAGACCTCTGCCGGTTCTGTTGTCAGCACCAGCGAATTTACTTGGCCAAGTTCTAACTACAATGGTGGACGTCAGTTCAGCACAACGCTAAAAGGTGAAGATGAACCTAATACAGGGGTCTTTATTGTTGAAGTGGAATCACCAAATGGTTTAATCACCCAAGTGGTATCAATCGGTGTGACTATTCTATAATCGATTGATAGTGACTCTAACCATTGCGTTAGGGAACACCCATTAAAAAAGGCGCTTAAAGCGCCTTTTTTGTTTTTGTTGATAACACCAATTATAAATACTTCTAGGTTGCCGCTTTCATTGCAACGGTAAATTCAGCCATTTTTGCTAGTAATGTGACTTCATCGTGTTGATGAGCGGCAATGATTTTAACCACCGCAGAACCTGAAATTGCCCCCGCGGCGCCAGCCTTGATGGCGGCGCGCACTTGCTCTGGTTCGGCAATACCAAACCCTAATAGTGGCGGTGGGGCATTAAACTCGACGAGTTGTGTGAGAATATTTTCAATTGGCTCACCGGCTTTTGACTCAGTACCCGTGACGCCGGCACGTGATAATAGATAGGTATAACCTTCACCTTGTTCACTGACCAGCTTTAGGGTGTCAGAGTCAGCATTTGGCGGAGCGATAAAGATTGGCGCAATAGCATGTGCTTTTGCGGCTTGACTAAAGGGTTCAGATTCTTCAACTGGCACGTCGGCAATTAACACTGAATCCACACCGGCAGCTTGTGCTTTGGCATAAAATGCATCGATACCATTGGCAAAAACTAAGTTGGCATACAACAATAATCCGATAGGCAGATCTGGGTATTGCGCCCGCACTTTAGTGATGATGTCAAAACAATCACTTTGTTTAGTGCCTGCAGCCAATGAGCGTAAATTTGCGCCTTGTATCACGGGGCCATCGGCTAATGGATCTGAAAAAGGAAAGCCTAATTCAAGCGCATCAGCGCCATTATCAACTAAGGTCTGGATAATTTTCAACGATAATTCAGGGCTCGGATCGCCAATGGTGACAAAAGGAACAAACGCGCCTCTGTGTTGTTTTTTTAGTGCAGCAAATGTTGCTTGATAACGGTTACTCATTGCCGCTCTCCTGTTGTTTTTGTTTGGCCTCTAAAATATCTGCCACAGTGAATATATCCTTGTCGCCACGCCCAGATAGATTAACCACTAAAATCGTTTCTTTAGTGGCTTCTTCGGCCATGCGTACCGCATAGGCAAGAGCGTGGGCAGATTCTAATGCGGGGATAATCCCTTCGCATCGCGCGAGTTTTTGGAACATATCCAGTGCTTCATCATCAGTTGCTGATTCATAGCGTGCACGACCAATGGCATTCAAATGTGCATGTTGTGGACCAACCGATGGGAAATCAAGCCCAGCAGAAACAGAATAAGACTCTTCAACTTGACCGTCGCTGTTTTGCATTAAGGGTGACTTCATCCCAAAGAAAATACCGGTTTTACCGTGTTTAAGCGGCGCGCCGTGCATAGCGGTATCGAGACCTTTACCAGCGGGTTCCACACCAATCAATTCTACTGACGGTTCATCAATAAAATCGGCAAACATGCCAATAGCATTTGAACCGCCGCCGACGCAAGCAATAACGGCATCGGGTAAGCGTCCTTCTTTTTCAAGAATTTGTTTTTTAGTTTCTTCACCGATCATACGTTGGAATTCTCGCACAATTGTCGGGAATGGATGCGGCCCGGCTGCAGTACCCAGCAAGTAATGCGCTTTATCATAGCTGCCTGACCAATCGCGCATGGCTTCGTTGCAAGCATCTTTTAGGGTTGATGAACCTGAGGTAACCGGAATAACTTCAGCGCCCATTAATTTCATCCGAAATACATTCGGCGATTGACGTTCAATGTCCTTGGCGCCCATATAGACTCTACATTTTAAGCCTAAAAGGGCACAGGCTAGGGCAGTGGCTACGCCGTGTTGTCCTGCGCCTGTTTCAGCGATGATTTCTTTTTTGCCCATACGCTTAGCTAACAGCGCTTGACCCAATACCTGGTTGGTTTTATGGGCGCCACCGTGAAGCAAATCCTCACGCTTCAGGTAAATTTTCACCAAAGGGTTCGGACTTAAGTTACGGGTAAGTGTTAGCGCCGTTGGGCGTCCGGCGTAGTTTTTTAACAAGTCGGTAAATTCAGCGATAAAGCTTTCATCTTGTTGCGCTTCGATAAAGGCTGTTTCAAGTTGTTTTAATGCAGGGACTAAAATTTGTGGTACGTACATACCGCCATATTCGCCGAAATAAGGGTTAAGCTTGAGCTTGGTCATAAAATTTCCCAGTGAATCATAGTGTAATAATGTCAATAAATTGTTCGCAACTGCTCGCTAATTAAGGCGTAATTGTGCAAAGGCGGCAATCAGTTGTTGGTGGTCTTTATGGCCAGGGGTAGATTCTACTCCTGAATTTAGGTCGACCCCATAAAATCCTTGCTGGCTGGCGAGATAAACATTGTTTGGGGTTAATCCTCCCGCCAACATCGCCTGTTGTTTATCTATGATGCTGGTTTGCCAATTGAATGTTTGACCTGTACCGCCAAATTGTTGTGCTGACTTGCTGTCGTATAAATAACGATCGGCGCCAGCAGGCTTTGCACTCATCTCGCCGGTGTTACTGTCAATAGAGACCGCTTTCCAAATTTGAGTATTCAGTTGCTGATGATTAAGTAATACCCTTAGCTCGTTGATTTCAAGTTCTGTTTCATTGCCGTGCAATTGCACCGCATAAAGACCCAGTGTATGAGCTAACAAGGCGATATCAGCAATGGGATGATTAACAAACACACCCACCATATTTAATCCAATATTACGCTGTTGCATTTGTTCTACTAAATGATTGGCTTGAGCCGGGGTAACCGCTCTTGGTGATTTGGAATGAAAAATTAATCCACCCAATACTGCACCTGCTTTGGCGGCTGCTTCAATATCGTCAATTTGGGTCAAACCGCAGACTTTATTGTGACCAAAAATAAGCTGTCTGCAAGCTAAATCAATATCGTCTTGCGCCATAATTGAACTACCAACAAGGTAGCCGTCAACCAAGGGATTTAGGCGGCGGACTTGTTGGTGGTTATAAATACCTGATTCGCTAATCACCACTCTGTCGGCAGGGATCTGCGGGGCTAATAATTCGGTGGTTGCAAGATCAGTGCTTAAGTCGCGTAAATTACGGTTGTTAATACCAATGATCGGTGCATTTAGATCAATGGCTCTGACCAATTCAGCTTGGTTACTCACTTCGGTTAAGGTATCTAATTGATACTTTGCCGCTTCGTTAGCTAATAAACGATATTGCCCATCATCAAGCACTGACAGCATGAGTAAAATGGCATCAGCACCTTGGTGGGCAGCCAATTTTACTTGATAAGGGTCGACAAAGAAGTCTTTACAGATAATCGGCTGAGTCACTCTGGCGCGGACTTTAGGAATGTAGTCCATGTCACCTTGGAAAAACTGTTCATCGGTGAGCACTGAGATGCCAGCGGCGTAGTGAGTATAAATATCTGCGATGGCTTCAACATCAAAGTCTTGACGGATCAGTCCTTTTGAGGGACTGGCCTTTTTACATTCAAAAATGAACTGAGCATTAGGCGCTTTGAGGGCGTCATATAAACTACGGTCAGATATTTTAGGCTGTAAACTGGCTTCTGGGAAACGCAGTTTAAGCGCGGCGATATGCGCCACTTTAGTTTCAATGATGCGGGTTAACACATTACTTTCTGGCTTACTCATGGTTTTCTCCAGCTTGGCTCGCGGCAGCTAGTTCGATTAATAAGGTAAAGGCTGCACCACTGGCAAGTGTCGCTAGTGCTAGCTGAGTGCCCGCTTGAACTGAGTCGCAAATGCCGCTGATGTACAAAGCACAACCAGCGTTAATAGCGACAGCATCTCGATGAGCGGGTAGACCCTTGCCTTGTAAAATGGTTTGGGTGATTAAGGCATTTTCAGCCGGTTCGCCACCGGCTAACTGCGCTATACCTGCGCGGTTAACACCAAGATCTTCAGGGCTAAGTTGGTAAGTACGCACCACGCCGTCTTTTAGTTCTGCCACATGAGTATTGTCATGCAATGCGACTTCATCTAAGCCACTGCCATACACCACCATGGCGCGTTTAACCCCTAGGGCATGAAGCACGTGTGCGATAGGCTCGATCAGTTCAAGTTTGTAAACTCCTAGCAACATAAACTCTGGGTTTGCAGGGTTAATTAACGGGCCGAGCACATTAAAAATGGTACGGGTTTTTAAGGCTTGTCTAACGGGCACGGCATGTTTAACTCCGCCATGGTAATGGGGCGCAAATAAGAAACATAAGCCAAGCTTATCTAAACACTGGCTTGCCGCATCTGGCGCCATGGTGAGCGTAATACCGCAATGGGACAATAAGTCAGATGAACCAGACTTACTTGATACGCTACGGTTACCGTGTTTTGCTACCTTAGCGCCTGCTGCTGCTGCAACAAAAGCGGCAGTGGTTGAAATATTAATGGTGTTATGGCCATCACCACCGGTACCGACAATATCAACAATGCCGCTGTGTTTAGAGGCGTCACTGCGCGGGAATGGTTTGGCTGCTTGTCGTAAAGCATCAGCGGCTCCGGCTATTTCGTCAATGGTTTCGCCGCGCATTTTCAGCGCCACCAACATACCTGCCATAGCTGCTGGCTGCATCTCACCTTGGATAAGAGCGCTAAAAACTTGCGCCATTTGTTCGCGAGTTAACGCGCTACCTTGGTAAAGGCGGTCGAATAAAGCTTGTAGGTTATCCACTATGCGCCTCCGGTAAAAGTATGCTCTTGGGTTAAATACGCCAATGTTTGCGTCAGTAACTGGCTACCTAAAGTGGTTAAAATCGATTCTGGATGAAATTGAAATCCGATTGCTTGATGTTGTGGGTGCAATATTGCCATTGGCATCTCATCGGTGGTAGCAATGATTTTCAAGCAGTCTGGCACCTTTGTTGCCACTAAACTGTGGTAACGGGCAACGGGCAAAGGTGAGGGTAAATTAGCAAATACGCCTTCACCATTATGGAAGGTTGGACTGGCTTTGCCGTGGACCACAAACGGCGCGCGTTCAACTTTGCCGCCATAATATTCGACCATGGCTTGATGACCTAAACAAATGCCAAGCATCGGGACTTTACCGGCGACTTTACCAATGAGTTCCATCATGCAGCCTGCTTCGTGAGGCGCGCCAGGGCCAGGCGATAGCACTAATGCGGCTTTACCGGTTTCATTGATCAGTTTTTCTGCAACATAATCGGCACTAACATCATTACGATAAATGATCACCTCACAGCCAAGGCTGCGGAATTGATCCACTAAGTTGTAGGTGAATGAGTCAAAATTATCGAGTAAATATAACTTCATCCGCATAGTCGCTTGTGGGGTTGCAGTGCTCATAGTCCACCTCCCATTTTGATCGCCGAAATCACCGCTTGGGCTTTTTGACGCGTTTCATCGGCTTCTGCTTGTGGATCTGAATCAAACACCACCCCGGCACCTGCTTGTATATGGGCAATATTATGTTTAACAAAGGCGGAGCGGATAACAATGCAGGTGTCCATGTCGCCCAGACCATTGAGGTAACCGACCGCGCCACCATAACTGCCACGACGAGCTTGTTCTGCTTGACGCACTAATTGTGATGCACGCACTTTTGGCGCACCCACTAAGGTGCCCATGTTCATACACGCTTGATAAGCATGTAAGGCATCTAAATCCTCACGTAATTGGCCAGTGACGCGGCTAACTAAATGCATAACGTGCGAGTAACGATCGACTTTTAATAGTTCGGTGACTTTACGGCTTCCGCTTTGACTGATGCGGGCGATGTCATTACGGGCTAAATCGACCAGCATTAAATGTTCTGACAATTCTTTCTTATCTAAACGCAGCTCAAGTTCTATGCGGCTGTCTAAGTCAACATCAATCTCACCTTGGGCATTTTTACCGCGCTGACGAGTGCCGGCTATGGGATACACTTCAACTTGATTACTGGCAGCATCATATTTCAAGGCACTTTCTGGCGAGGCGCCAAATAAAGTGAAGTCTGGGCCTCTAAAATAGAACATATACGGACTTGGATTGGTTAAGCGTAAAGCCCGATAAGCCCCTAATGTATTAGGACAAGGTAAGCTAAAGCATCGAGATGGCACTACTTGGAAAATATCACCGGCGACAATGTGTTCTTTTAAATCATTAACGGTTTGCTTAAATTGTTGGTCGGTGATGTTGACTTCTGCGTCGGCTGCTACTGGCGCAAAGGGAGCAATATCGTCTAATTCGGCGCATTGTTGTATGACGTGTTGCAGTTGCTGAGCGAGCTGTTGTGCAATGATGTTATCTTGACCAAATTGATGACTGACAATCTCCGCTTGTTGGGTTTGATGGTCAATTAAAATAAGTGTTTCCGCAAGATAGAATAAGTAGTCGGGACAGTCATTATTTGCGTTGGGCGCCGCGGGGAGTGGCTCGACGGTATCAATTAAGTCATATGCTAATACGCCCCCTAAAAATAAATCTTCAAACTGTAGCGGATTATTGGTTTGAATGTGTTTGATAAACATTCTTAAGCCATCAAGCGGAGATGTTGACTTTAAGCGCGCATCTTCGTCTTGTAACTCGGTGGCCTTTTGCAGCGTGACTATTAGTGTCTCATTGTCGCGTTGTTGCTGTGCATCACCAAAAAAACCGGCAATGGGCGTTAACAGCGCGGCGCCATTGTGAGTCAATGCACTAAAGGTGAGTTGATAACCATCGCAACGGATCATCATCGCGGCATGGGTTAACACAATACTTTTTAAATGGTCTTTACTTTCGACCTCAGCTGACTCTAATAGCATGGTATGCGGCGCGTTATGGGTCACTTGCTGATAAAGTTTTAGTGGATCCGTATGGTAGGTTAACGTCTGCTTTTGCGTCGTAACCTGAGCGAGTTGGTTTGGTGTCGTCACGATTGTAGTCACTATGTGGCCGCTCCCTGTGTCATTGTGTTTATCATCTGTTGGCCTTTAATCTTGTGTAACCCGAGTGATAAAATCGAATGAGCCAAATAACAAAAAAGCCCACATCTCTGCGGGCTTTCTGGTAAAATCTTGTCTCTTAAAAATGAGCTCAAAGCTTCACACCACCCGTTAATTTGGGAAGTGCCACCACCAAGTAATGTTTAATGAAGCTAAAGAGTATGTCATTGTTAATCGCTGTGTTGTAACTGTGTTTAATGTCTATAGGAAAACCCAACTGGAGATTAATGTCAATTGAATATTTCTCAAAAGTCGTCAAAAAATGACAATCAGGATAAATCTCGTTTATTTATTGAGCACTTCAGCTAACTTATACTTAAAGAATTCATCAATTGGTATTATTTATTCATAAATCCAAGCAGTATTCTTATCGCTATTCTTGTACAATAAGCACATGATTACAGAGACTCTCTTGGCCGATCTTCACAGCCACACGACCGCATCAGACGGTCAATTAACACCAACAGAATTACTCACTCGCGCTATTGAAAAAGGCGTTGAGATGTTTGCAATTACTGATCATGATACTGTCGCAGGGTTAGCAGAAGCGCATCTTGCTAATCAAAGCCATGCCACACCATTATTATTAATTAATGGTTGTGAAATTTCGACTCGTTGGAATAGTTTTGATATTCATATCGTCGGATTAAACTTGGACATTACTCACTCTGGATTGTTGGGTTTTTTAACTCACCAACGGCAATTGCGTGAAGTGCGCGCCCAAGAAATTGGCGAACGTTTAGCTAAGGCTGGGATAGAAGGCGCCTATGACGGTGCAAAAGCTATTGCTGGCGATGCGGCGTTGAGTCGTGGCCATTATGCTCGATGGTTAGCCGACAATGGCCACGCATCAGATATGCCGAGCGTGTTCAAACGCTTCTTAGCACGCGGTAAAACAGGTTATGTACCCAATAATTGGGGCGACATGGCCAATGCCATAGAGCATATTCATCAAGCGGGTGGCGTTGCTGTATTAGCTCACCCTAGCGGTTACAAATTATCGGCCAAATGGCTTAAGCGCTTAGTGCGTGAATTTGCAGAGGCCGGTGGCGATGCGATTGAAGTTATTTTAGGCCAACAAACGTTGGACGACCGTAATAATCTTATCGCATTAAGTAAGCAAAATAACCTACTTGCTTCAGTGGGGAGCGACTTTCATTTCCCCAGCAATTGGATCGAGCTAGGTAAAAACTTATTCCAACCACAAGGTGTGGAATGGGTTTGGCAATCACAATATTGGACGGAAAGAGCATGAGTCAATTTTTTTATATCCATGACGAAAACCCACAAGCACGGTTAATTAATCAAGTGGTAGCGATTCTTAAACAAGGTGGGGTCATTGTTTATCCAACAGACTCGGGTTATGCATTAGGTTGTATGATTGGTGAGAAAAACGCCATGACGCGTATGGCGCGTATTCGCCAGATTGAAAACGATACAAACTTTTCATTAATGTGCCGTGATTTATCTGAACTGGCCAATTTTGCCCGTGTTGATAATCAAGCATATCGTTTATTGAAAAGTTGTACGCCTGGCCCTTACACGTTTATCTTTAAAGCGACCAAAGAAGTACCTCGTCGTTTACAATGTGACAAAAAACGCACCATAGGTATTCGTGTTCCTAATAATGTCATTGCGCTGGCGTTGCTTGAGGCATTAGATGAACCTATGATGACCACGAGTTTGGTGATGCCCAATGAGCAAATTGCCGAGTCAGATCCTGAGCATATTCGTGATATTTTAGATCATCTAGTCGATGGCATTATTCACGGTGGTTATTTACCTGAAAATCAAACGACAGTAATTGATATGTCTGAAGATGAGATGGTTATTTTACGTCAAGGCGCTGGCGATACCAGCACATTTTAATAAACGAGGGAAACCCCCGTTGATGAATCGTCAAGGATAAACATGCAAGGCAGTCAGCAAAGCCTGCCATTGGCAGTGGTTCGTGGTCAAGTTCTTGATAGCATGCCATTGGACTTGTTTATTCCGCCGGAAGCCCTAGAAGTGTTTCTTGAAACCTTCGAAGGCCCACTGGATTTGTTACTCTATTTGATCCGCAAACAAAAATTGGATGTGGTTGATTTACCCATCCAACAAATTACCCAACAATATTTACTCTATATTGAGATCCTCACCGAAGCGCGGATTGAGCTGGCAGCCGATTACCTGGTCATGGCCGCAACGTTGGCTGAAATTAAGTCACGTTTGCTGTTGCCCAAAATGGCGACGGAAGACGATGAGGAAGAAGATCCCCGTGTGGTACTTATTAGGCAATTAAAGGCTTATGAGGTGATTAAGCAAGCGGCAGCCGATATTGATGTGCTACCGCGTATTGAACGAGATGTGTTTCAGGCATCTGTTAGCGCAGCTCCCGATATTAAACCGGTGACGGTGCCACCAGAGGTTTCACTTGTAGACATTGCTCGTGCCTTTGGGGAAGTGCTCAAACGGATTGATGCCAACGAAGATCACCATGTTAAGCGCGAACACTTATCCACGCGCGAACGTATGAGTCAAATTTTAACCAAGTTATCCAGTACGGAATACATTGGTTTTGAGTGCTTGTTCGATGTGAGTGAAGGTCGAGCCGGTGTGGTGGTGAGTTTTTTGGCATTAATGGAGCTGGTTAAAGAATTATTAGTTGAGTTAGTGCAAAATGAACCGTTTTCGCCAATTTATGTAAAAGCGTATTAATTAACGATATTCGAAGAGATCCATGAAGCCAATTAATCCTATTCAACTAAAACAACTCATAGAAGCCAGTTTATTTGTCTTAGCTAAGCCGTTGTCGGTAAAAGCCATCAAAGAAACCGTACTCGCTGATTTTAGTGTGTCGAGGACGCGTATTCAGGAAACGCTCGATGAATTACAACAAGATTATCAAGAACGTGGTGTACAACTGGTTAAAGTAGCTAGCGGCTATCGCTTCCAAACTCAAGAAATACTCAGTCCTTATCTACAACCACTGTGGCAAGACAAAGCCCCTAAATATTCGCGGGCTACACTTGAAACCTTGGCCGTTATTGCGTATCGGCAACCCGTGACTCGTGGTGATATTGAATACATTAGAGGCGTTGCTATTAGCAGTCAGATTATTAAAAGCTTGGTCGATCGCCAGTGGATTAAAGTGGTTGGCCATAAAGAAGTGCCCGGTAAGCCAGCGTTATATGCCACTACCAGTGCATTTCTTGATTATTTTAATGTAACAAAACTTGCCGATTTACCTGCGTTAACGGATGTTGATTCTTTACATTCATTATTTAAAAAAGCCCAGTTAGCCATGGATGATATTGTTGAGCTTGATGAGACGGTTGATCTAAATGAAGCGGTTGATCTAGTCCAGATGGAGGACCTAGGTGAAAAGCATGTTGCAACGGACAGTCATACTGACAAGCATCATGGCAATAGCGATACGGTTGAGGCACAAGCTGAACCAAACTCCCGCGATGCTGATAATGCTACTCAACATTAATCAATAGCTGTCTCTTCTGATAATATTTTATTATCAATTGCCGGTGGGCGACAGACACACTTTTTGCTGTGTCTATGGTGATTGATAACGGCCACTTTCGGGTAGATTATTTACTATATAATCGATAAATCGCTGATCGATGAGGCTTAAAAATCATCTTGATGGATACACAAAAAATGACACGCTAATATATGGTGGTCACTTAGCAAACAAACGCACCCGTTTGGCATGTTTAAATTCTTGCTGACAAATACGCAGCGGTAAATAACCTATACCTCGTCCAAAAAGCGAAGCCTCGTAAGCTCATTTAATACTCGTTAGTACATAATCATCCTTAACCGCTCGCATAGCATCATAGGCCTGTGGCACTTCGCTAAACGATTTACCATTAGCGAAGCGAAATAAAATCGAATTGTGTTGTTCTATAACGGCTGTCTCTAGCTTGATCTCAATAGGCTATTTAGCGATATTTTTAAGCACCTTGTTCCTGTTTAATGTGGTGCGACAACCACTAATTACCCGGTTCACTGTACCATTGGCTATTACTGGCGTATCAGCAGGATTATTGATATTGGATGCGCCGTTTAGCTTTAGGGTGTTGTTTGAGTTATCGAATCTATCTGGCATGGTCATCAAAATGGCATTGTATTGGTTGTTCAAATCAATTTGAACGCGAAGAAGGTAAGGACGCTGGATTTGCACTGCTTGATCCGTGTGTAAGCCGTGTTCGTCCTGTGATGATGGCAGCTATCACCACTATGTTAGGGATGATCCCATTAATCAGTGATGCCTTTTTGGGCTCTATGGTGATAACCATCATTTGGGGTTTAGGTTTTGCGTCGCGAGTTACTTTAGTGGTGTAGCTAGTCAGGTATAGCCTAGGCCCTAGTGTTTAATATTAAAGTGACTCGTTAACAGCGGCATTTCTTCGTTAATAAGTCACTTAAAGCAGCAATTTTGCGTAAGCATGACTGATATAGTTGAGAAACACTGGTATTTTTTGCTCACCAGCTCCATTCAGCGTATAATCGATGTACTTTTCTAAATTGTATGCGCTCCTTGCGGGTACAATCCTAAAAAGATAATGGAACAAGAGTTATTAACATCTTGTTTTTCATATTTAATCCTTTAAAGAGTCCGCTAATGAGTGAAAAATTGCAGAAAGTCTTGGCCCGTGCAGGCCATGGCTCCCGTCGTGAGATGGAGGCATGGATTGCTGCAGGCCGAGTTAGTGTTGACGGTGAAATATCTGGTTTAGGTGATCGTGTTGAGGCTGATGTCAAAATACGTATCGATGGCCGCGCTATTTCATTAAAATCAGCTGATGACATTGTTTGTCGTGTACTGGCATACCATAAACCTGAAGGTGAGATTTGTTCGCGCAAAGATCCTGAAGGCCGTACTACCGTGTTTGAACGTTTACCTAAAGTGCGTGATGCTCGCTGGGTTGCGGTAGGTCGTTTAGACATTAACACTTCAGGGTTACTATTATTTACCTGTGATGGTGAGTTAGCTAACCGTTTAATGCATCCGTCGAATGAAGTAGAGCGTGAATACGCTGTGCGTACCTTTGGTGAAGTGTCAGATGTCGCAGTACAGCGTTTACGTAATGGTGTGCCCTTAGAAGATGGTCCAGCAAAGTTTGACAGCATCAAACCTGCTGGTGGCGAAGGTATCAACCAATGGTGGCATGTGACCCTGAGTGAAGGGCGTAATCGTGAAGTCCGTCGTTTGTGGGAATCGCAAGAAGTGCAAGTCAGCCGTTTGATCCGCGTGCGCTATGGCATGGTTGAATTACCAAAGACCTTACCCCGTGGTGGCTGGATCGAGCTGACTATTGACCAAGTAAACTACTTACGTAAACTTGCCGGTTTAGAAGCTGAAACCCGTTCAATTTTAGGTACCGACAAACACAGTGTTGCGCGTTCTAAAGTTAAAAGCGCTAAAATCCGCCGTGCAGTGCGTAAGCATAAAGTGGTCGGTAACCATGGAAAACCAAGTCGTCAGCGTAGCTAATGTCTTGATTTAGGTTAATGTGAATAAGGTCGCGGATGCGGCCTTTTTTTGTGGTTTGTTTAACGGACAATTATTTTTTCTTATCCTACTTGTCAAAAATAAATTCTCAGATATGATCCACAAAATTTACGATCTCTTATGCGTAATTTGACGATTTATGTGCAGTGGTATTTATGTTGATTATCAGGAATGTATGAAAAAATTATTGTCAGGTTTATTAGTATTATGTTTAGTGGCTTGTGCATCAGTACCTAGCTGGCAAGGCATGTCTGAGCGTGAGATTAGTCAATGGAAAGCCATCGGCTTTGATTCGACCCAAGCGCAAAACTGGCGTGTAAGGGGCTTTGGACCTGCTGAATCTGATGGTTGGATAAAAGCTAACTTCAATTTAGACACCGCAACCATTTGGGCTAAAGAATCATTTAATGTTGATGAAGCACAAGTGTGGAGCGAAGCAGGCTTTGAGATTGAAGAAGCCGTGACTAATCGTAGCAAGGGCTTAACCCCAGTGAGAGCCAACTAATCAGATGTCTGTGCTAAACACTTTGTTTTGTTGGATTTTACATCGGATTGGCGTTTTTTGAAGCGTTCAGTTCGATGTGATCAATGTTTTAGTTGCTTGGCCAAAAAAAATCAGTAAAGTGTGCTTCAAGTTAAGCGGGAGGCGAAATCCGCTCAGTTTATCTTATGTAAAACAAATTAAGTGAGTTGATGTTTTTCTATCAAAGCACACTAAGTTTGCCCGAGTGGTGGAATCGGTAGACACAAGGGATTTAAAATCCCTCGCTGAATAAGCGTGCCAGTTCAAGTCTGGCCTCGGGTACCATTATAATCTCTAGCAATAGAGAGTGGTGTAAAAAAGCCTCAACATTAGTTGGGGCTTTTTTATGTCTGAAATTTGGTTGTAATGGTAATAAACGTTAGAAACGGTGAGAGTGATAAAAGCGAACAAGCCTAGGTACTAGAACGGACTTCGTCCTGCTAGTTCGCTACGCGGCTATAAGAGCGGGTGAGGTCTGAATGCTGCAGTTATAGTCTCTAGCTGCTAAGTACTCTAGTACTTAGGCTCTGAATGTCTAACGTTGGCTTCAGTAAGCCCAGCATTCAACCGTCTTCCCGCTACTGCTGCAGTTATAGTCTCTAGCACCTTGATTTAACGGTTAAGTGTTGATTAAGGTTTTTAAAGCCGGTGATGCTTTAAAGCTAGGTTGATTAAATCCGTCAATGTCTATTGTTTCACCTGTTTGTGGATTACGCCCTAATTTGGGTAAATAAAAACGCAGTTCGAATGTGCCAAATTGGGGAATGTAAATCTTCTCGCCTTCAGTAAGCCCTTGATGAATCACCGCTAAAATTTGCTCTAATTGCGGCTTAACTTGGTTTTGTGGGATGGCCAATTGTATTGCCATTGATTGAATGAGTTGTTTTTTATTCATAAGAGTCTCACAGTTATTATCTTAATGCTGGCTTAAGTACACGCTAACGTCCCTTATAACAACTCAGGATTAACCTTCATAGCAACTTGATGATAACCGCATGCTAATTGGTTATTTTTTATAATGTTGCTTGATATATGTACACTAAGGTAACGCTTTGGTATTAAGTTTTGTTGCTCAGATGTATCTGTTATTCAATCCTGCTCAACATTTGCCATACTGGAATAGTGGTTTAAGAGTATGCTCAGTCATTACGTTATGCTGTTTATATGCAGTAATATCGTTAACGGGTTTGGCTAACACCTCATGGTCATTTGCAAATGTGCCCATGAGTGTTAACAAGGGTTGTTTTCATTATTCATGGGATTAAGAAACCATATTGAGTAATAGTCGGTGTCCGTTATATCGATTTTTAAACTTTATTAATAGGCTGATTGCGATAAGAGTATGCCTTAGCGTAGAGATAAAAGTGTGATGGGGAAGAACATGAACAGTGGTTTAGGCTTTGTGAGGGGATATAAGTGCGTAGCATGGCTACTGTTATTTATTTCGCTGTTTTTGTCGGCGAATGCACGAAGTCAATTTGATAACTTAACACAAAACCTTTTACTTCAGTATCTTGCAGAACCGACATTAGAGCGTGAACAGTATTTAACAACGCTACAAGCGGGTACAATATCTGAGCAACTAGAGTCTGTCGATATTATTCAGTTATCTGTCGCTGATTTTTGGCGTCAAAAAAATGTGCCGTTATCTTTTGATAAGCTCAACTCAGGGGCCAGTATTGTTGAGAAGAATATTAGTTTAGAGCCTGAAGTCGATGATTATCTTTGGGTTGTTAATTACCTTCGTAAACTTATATGGTTATCGCAAACACAATCATGGCCAGCTATTGAACCTGGTGGTTTGTTACGCCTAGGTGATGGTCATCAAAGCATTAAACTGATTCGTCAACGGTTATGGTTGTTAGGCGACGCTATTGAGTATGCTGCGGATGAAGTGGTCTATAAAGAAGACCTAGCGCAAAGCGTTAAACGATTTCAAGCCCGTCACGGCTTAACACCTGATTCAGTTATCGGGCCAAAAACGTTATTTTGGTTAAATCAAACACCATTAGCGCGCGGCCACTTATTGGCAAAAAGTTTTGTGGAAAAAACCGCTTATTCAAGCCGATTATCTCAACCATATTTATTGATCAATATTCCCGCTTTCAACATGGTGTTAGTAGAAGATAATCAAGTGGTACTGCAATCGAAAGTGATTGTGGGTAAGTCGTATAGGCAAACACCAGTCATGCAGGGTAATATTTCAAATATCGTACTTAATCCCACTTGGACAGTACCGAGACAGATATTACGCAAAGATGTGTTGCCTCTAATTCATAAAGACGGCCATTATTTAGCTAAAAAAAAGTTTGATGTGTTTGATTATGAAGGTCACCTAGTTGAGAAAAGTGCACAGCAATGGCAGGAGGCTGCCGTAGGGCGGTTTCCTTATCGGGTTGTTCAACGCCCGGGGACATTTAATTCGCTAGGGCGATATAAATTCCATTTTAAGAACGATCTAGATGTATATCTACATGACACGCCTAATCCTGAATTATATCGCCAATCTCAACGGGCTTTGTCATCGGGGTGTGTGCGGATTGAAAAAGTACAACTGTTAGCGGATTGGTTTGCACGATATTTGATCATTGATAAGCGCATTTGGAACCGAATGCAATTAAATTACGATAAAACTCAGTGGTTTGCGCTATCTGCTACTTTACCTGTGCATTTGGTTTACTGGCGAGCTTGGGTTGATGATGAACATGTGGCTCAGTATCGGGATGATATTTATGATGTCGATTCCGTTGACGTTGTGAGTTTGATTGGCCAACATGCTATTTTCACCGATAAAGTGATCACGCAGTAATAATGAAGTAAAGTTAATCACTATGCTAAGGCATTGACCTATCTCACAGATTAGTCTTTATTTGCACATTTACTGTGCAAGATAAAATGACCAGACTTGCAATTATTGTCATTAATGTTTAATTTACTCATCAGTTGGGCAAAAAACAAACAATTATCAGTGTTCAATTCTCAGTATTAAATTATAGAGAAATTAATTAGACATAAACTGTGTTCAATAACATGGTTAACTCCCGAAGATGTAGATTATAGTGGTGTGTAAATGACAGTAGAGTGCCTAACTCGTCGGCAGTTATTATTAGGCTTAAGCGGCGCCGCAGTGGTAACTCTGTTACCTAATACCGCTCAAGCAAGTCGTTCAACTCATGGTGTTAAAGATTTACGTTTTTATAACCTCCATACCGGTGAAAGAAGTCAGGGGAGTTTTTGGGTTGATGGCCAATATCAATCTGAGACACTGATTGAATTTAATCAAGTATTACGTGATCACCGCCAAAATATCGCCGCGCCGATTGATAAAAGATTATTTGAATATTTGTATAAATTACAAACTACATTAGATAATCATGATGAAATTAATGTTATCTCGGCTTATCGCTCACCCAAAACAAATCAAATGCTCGCATCGCGAAGTAACGGTGTTGCTAAGAAAAGTTTCCACATGAAAGGGATGGCGATGGATATTGCTTTACCCGGTGTGTCGACTAAACATTTACGAGATGCTGCGCTTTCTCTAAAGTTAGGTGGGGTGGGGTTTTACCCTCGCGATGGATTTGTACATGTTGATTGTGGCCCCGTGAGGCATTGGGGTTAATATATCTGCTTGTGGGCTGTTGGTGACTGTGGTAACATCTGCGCGCTTTATTTGAGTCATCGTTGGTCGAAAATGGTGACGCCTTCATACTTTATTAATTATTAAGTGAGTGACTAATGTCTTACACAATCAATGCAGAAACCCGCACAGAAATCGGGAAAGGTTCGAGCCGCCGCCTACGTCATGCAGATCAAGTTCCTGCAGTAATCTATGGTCCAGGTAAAGAGCCTATATCAATCAAGTTTGCACACAAAGACATCATTAATATTCAATCAAATGATGACTTTTATACAACTGATTTAACCATCTCTATAGACGGTAAAGAAGTTAGCGTTCGTGTAAAAGCTATTCAACGTCATGCATTCAAACAATTGATTGAACATATCGACTTCATGTTTGTTTAATTGCTGAGTTGAAAAAAAGCGCCTAAGGGCGCTTTTTTTGTGACTGAATTTTATCGCTAAATTCTATAATTACGCTAAACGCTAAACGCTAAACGCTAAACGCTAATCGATTTCGAAACTATAGTAGATATCCAATGATTGACTTAAGGTACTCGAGACACTTTCTAAATACAATTGTGAAAATAAATAATATCGCACGGTCATTTCATAACCGGGGTTAAATACTCCCACACCATACTTAATCATTAAGTCTTCGCCAACATAACCACTCACGGCCACTTTACCATCATCGTTGGTATCAAGTTGTACGTTGGAAAAACCAAATTTTTCAACCAGCCCCGTAGCAGTACTGCCAATGCTATTCATTGCTCCACCATCAAATTGAGAGCCTAAACTGAGTGCAGCACCCATCATTAATGAGTTGCTTTGTTGGTTGGTTGTACTGGTAAAGCCTTTACCCGTCAAAATATAAGATAACACCTCAGCTTGCTCTTTCGCGGGGTTAGAGAATAAGGTGACAACTGGACGCATTGGTGTGCCAGTGACTCGAACTCCTGCGGTTATATTGCTGTCTTTAATGTCTCTTGTTGCTTCTATATTCAGGTTTGGCAATGCTGTCGGACCAACAAATTGGACTTCACCGGTATCAATACTTAAGGTTTGTCCCATAAACTTATAGGTACCTTTATTGACTTTGATATCACCAAATAGCATGGGAGGCTTAAAAGCTTGCTGCTGTAGTACAAGATCACCTCCTAGCTTCCCCTTAAGACCCATACCATCGATGGTAAGGTTTTTACCCACACTGATATTTAAATCGGCCGTAACGGCGTAAGGACTGGTTCTAACCATTTTTTCAGAAACGGAATCGTTGAATACCACATCGTTTGATACTGCAACGCCTCCTTCTGCTAATTGAGAGATTTTTATTTGTCCTGATGGCACGTTGACGTTGCCTTTTATCGCAAACAGTTGCTCATCAAAGGTGATATTAATATCTGGAGAGACATTTAAGATTGCTATAGGTGGTTGAATAACAGCTAAATTAGTGCCTTTTATATCAATATCACCACTAAATTTTCCTTGTGGCCAATCGAGGGTCCCTTGAGCGCTCACTTGTCCGTCACCCATATGCCATTGGCCATTGAGTTGCCCTTGTTGGCCTTCTAGTGCCAGTGACAAGTAGATTTTATCGATCAATGTTGGATTGGTTGATAAGGAAAATGCACCGTCGTTGAGTTTAATATTACCCGATACACTAGGATCCATAAGGGTGCCGGATAAGCTTAATCGACTGGATAAAATGCCTTCTAAGGTTTCGATCCTAGGGAAGAACTCTCCAAAAGGAGCCAGATTCAGTTCATTAACATTGATCGTACCTTGTATGGTGCGATCAGGAGTGATGTTGACACTCAATTGACTTTGCCAACTGGCGATGCCGGACGAATCAAAACTTAATGAAGTAATAATTTGTTTTTCATCGAGAGAGGCTTGTAATAATAACTGCTGGTAGTCGATGCTAATGGTATTATTTTTGGTACGGCTAAGCTTAATGTTACCTGGCAAGAGCGTAAACTGAACATTGGCAGTGGGCTTTTTACCTTTAGCCCAATTAACTTGAGTGGTTAATGCCGCTTCACCGTGCCAGGTAATTTTTTTAGACAACATCGGTGCTAATGATTTACCTGGGTTACCGGTAAATGTCATATTGGCTTGGCCAGTGTGACCCAAATTAACATCATTGATTAAACATAATTTATTGTGGGGATGCACTAAGCAAAAACGGCCCACGCTGCCACGATGATTAAGTTGATCCCAACTGGCAGTAATTTGTTTATCTTGTTGCCATTGTCCAAGAGCATTACTGATCCTGAATTCTGTTAATTTGGCATTGAACTGTTGTTTATCGATATTGCTACTACTGGTCATTTGAGTGTTGATGACCACATCACCTTGAGTATTGAGCTTACTTTGTTGTTGATGTTGATTGCCTTCACTGAAGAATGCGATATCCGTCAGTTTATAGCTGTCCCATACGAGATTAGTATTATGCAGTTCAATCCAATACTTGTGCTGTGCATAGGGGTGGTAATTGGCGCGTAAATCAAGGCTGTCTATTTTACTGCCTTGGTAACTGAATTGGCTGATCTTTGCATTAATATCAACTATTGGGTCTGCACTATTGCCGGTTACATCAACTTTGGCAAAGATATTACCGCGGCCACCTTTTAGCCATTGGCTAACATCGGGCACGCTAAGTTCGGCAGCGATGTTCCAAGCTTTGTTGGCTTGGCCATTGATGACTAACTGAGCCCCCAGTGCATTTGCTTGAAGATTGGTCGCATTAATAGCAAGCTCTTGATTTAATGAAATATCACCTTGTAAATTCAATGGATAACCATTTAAATATCCTGTTAAGTTCGCATCTTGGACTGCCACTTTCCATTGTTTATCAGCGATGGTGCCACTGCTGTTAAAACGGCCACCGAATTTACTTTTGATGGAGGTTTGCTGATTAATATAATCAATGTATTGCAATTGAATAGCGTCGGTAAGCACATTGGCTTGCCATGTTATTTTATCTCGATATGACAGCTGTCCTGTCAGATCTATATTGCCAGCAACGGATTGGATATTAAGTTTATTAATGGTCAGTTTTTGCTTACGATTAACGACATCTGCAATAATAGCCAAAGCAGGGTGGTAAGGCGTGGTCAGTTGCCCTTCAAACTGCGCCACTTGGTCTTTAATATTACCTTGACTGGTAAAACGGCTAATATTGCTGGTGTACTGCGGATTTTTTAGCGGCCACTGTAATGCGGCGTCGGTAAGCGTTACTTGGTAATCAAGCGCTGCTGTGGTGAGATTCATTTCAGCGGCAAGATTAAAATGAGTATCGCCCTTAGCAATAGCGTTGATATTTAACCGACTTAAGTCTTGGGTGAGATCCAGCTGGAGTTGTTGTTGTTTAAGCCCCGGCAATTCAGGTAGATTATCCACATTGGCAACGAGCTTTAATGTGAGTGGATAATGGTCGAGTAAAGCTATTTCCCCCATAACACTCACATCACCATCATTGTGTTGAATATCCAGTTGGGTTATTCCAAGTTGAAATTGACGAAAACTGGCGGCTAACGCGATATGGCTAAAATGGTCAGCACGTTTACCGATAATGAGCTGACTTTCAGTGGCATTAAATTGCCTAACATTGACAGGAAAAGGCATAAATACTTGTGGCAAATTAGCCAGTGGCCATGAAACTGCTTTGGCGTCAGCAGTTTGATTAGTCGCTTTGTTCTCTGCTTGATGATTGGTTTGGCTTGCTGATGTTGTATCAGGAATATTGACGATTAGCCCTTGGCTTGTGAGTGATTCAACCACAAGCCCTGTGCTATTCCAGATGGCTTGAGTGGTTAAATTATCGGCATAAAATGTCATGTTATTCACATCAACAGTAACGTGTGCCAATTGGGCGTGGCTAAGGCTAATGTCAAAGGGTAATTCAAGCTCGGTAAAAGGGTCTTCGATATCACCTGTTTCATTAGCGTTTGTAGATACTGGAATTTTATCGCTGACAATGTTTACATCAATGCTCGATGCAACGAGATTTGTCACACAAATTTGTCTGTTAATCAAACAGGTAGGCAGCCATCCTAATGTTAAATTTTCTGCATTGACACTGATCCCTGGCATTGACCATGACACGTGATGCAAAGTGAGTTCACCATTTAAGGTGCCAGAGGCATACTCAACGTCAACATCGCTGACAAATTGATTGACTAGTATGACTCCCATTCTACTGCCAAATGGGGTGCCGATAATGATGGCAAACAGCATCAATAACACCAAAGGGACATAGATGAGTATTCGGGTATAAAGCTTAACACTGCGCCAAATTCTTGCCGATAGGCTGGTTGATCTGTTTACTTTTTTATGACTTGGCTTGAGTGATTCCTCTGATTGAGTATTTTGCTCATTATTTTGCTCATTATTTTGCAAAAGACTTTGCTCAGTATGTTTATCTATCATAAATCTGTTCCCATGGTTAAATGGAAACGATATGAACGTGCGACCGTCTCGGTTTCTTTTAAGCCAAAACCTAAGTCCATTCTAATTGGACCAATGGGTGATATCCAGTGCACCCCACCGCCAACAGATACCACGGGTTCAAATTGCTGAGTATCAAAAGCATTGCCAGCATCGACAAAGGTGGCGACGCGCCAGGTTGGAGTAAGATAGTATTGATATTCTACGCTACCAATGGCTAAATAGCGTCCGCCGACGACCTGTCGAGATAAGCCTCCTTCGCTGTTGGTATAGTCAATATAAGGCCCTAATTCTTGATAACTGTAACCCCGTATACTTTGGTCTCCACCGGCGAAATAACGTAACGATGGTGGAATATTGTTAATATCATGTTTATCAACAATATTGGCCGCTAAGTCCATTCTGGCGACAAACCTGTGCTTATCAAATAGAGTATCAACCCATTTAAATCTGGCTTGTAAACGGCCAAGCCGAATGGTGGAGCCTAAGGAAGGATCAGCGTACTCAAGGCTATAAGTTTGACGATAACCTGACTTGGGATCGAGGCTATTATCACCACGAACGGTTTTTGTGAGGTTGTAACCCAATAAATAAAAACGTGGGTCGAAATCTGTATCGAGTTGATTATAGAATTCTCTAATAGACTCAACTGAATAACCATGTAACCAATTGCTTTTAGAGCGCCGTTGACGGGTTAATCCAACTAAGTACTTTCTAGACTCTAGTTGACCGGTATTGTTAAATTGACGTTTTTCAGCGTCATAATCTTGGGTGACACCATATGTGTCACGTAATATTCCTAGTTTTATTTTTAGTTGATCATCCAAAGGGTGGGTTAATGGAATAGTATAAGTCGTCAAAATTTTAGGTCGTTCAGGAGACCACTCTGCACTGGTTTCTTGATTATGGCCATAGCGATTTATTTGCGGCGTGCGCCAAGTGACTCGCACGCGAGGATCGACACTGTTTTCAGTACTGTTACCGATATCAGCACCTAAACCTACTCCAATAAGATGACTAGGGCGTGGACTTAACTGAACGTTAATGGGCACTACCCCCGTATCAATTTTATCTAATTGTGGTAATACTTTAATGTTACTGAAGTAACCTGTGTTTAATAAATTGCGATTAAACTCAGTTAATAGCTGTGTGGCGTAAGGCACATCAGCATCAAAAGGAATTAATGATTCAACAATGTCATCATTGAGAGTACTGCCTTCAAAGTGAACATCACCAAATAAATAGCGCTTACCAGAATTAAACTGTAGGTTAATTTGGGCGGTATTTAAGTCACGATTAATGTTGATTTCTGATTTGGTGTATTGACCATCAAAATATCCTCTTGCCAGCGCTAACGTGATTAACTGTGATTTTATCGAATCATAGACACCGTGGTTTAAGGTATCACCAGGCTTAATTTTTAGACTGTTTAGCCAGAGTGAAAAGGTATTATCTTGGAGCATGTCACCTTGAAAATGAATATCCACCCATTGAATAATGACCGGTTCTCCTGGGGTTATATTGAGGCTTAACTCCCAAGGGCCTTTATCATTCTCTTTAACATCAATATCTAAAATTGCATGGTAGTAGCCCATGGATTCAAGCGCATTATGGGTGTTATCGTCAACGGTAAATAAAAATGCACGCCGCTGAACATCGTTATCTGGCAAGGTGCCTAAATGAGCAACAATGTTCTTTTCAATTTTTTTCGGCACGCCGGTAACGTTAATTGTTAACCAATTTTCGTCGGCCAGCACAAAGCCTGACATCAGTAAGGTCAACGAAAGTAATAGGAATTGGCTAATTTTAAGGCGTTTTGTCGACAAGTTAAGCTAACTTCCCCAAAATTTATGATGATGACCATTGTCGCTACAAAGTATAAAAGTCGCAAGGATATGATTGAAATTACAAGCAGAAATGGTTACAAAGATAAACCACCTTCAAGGATTTTTCTAACATGAATAAATTATATTTAACGATTGCGCTATGTTTAAGCTTAACGTCCAATACCAGTTTTGCGAAAGATGATAAACCTTTTGCTATTGCAATCCATGGTGGCGCCGGCACTATTTCAGCAGCCAGTCTAAGCCCTGAGCAAGAGAAAGCCATTCGCAACAAACTTAAGCAGGCAGTTGATGCTGGATATAAAGTGTTAGATAAAGGCGGCGACAGCCTCGATGCGGTGCAAGCTGCGATAAATGTGTTAGAAAATAGTTCATTGTTTAATGCTGGGGTTGGTGCTGTTTATACCTTTGATGGTGGCCATGAGCTTGATGCCTCAGTCATGGACGGTAACACTATGAACGCTGGTGCGGTTGCTGGGGTTAAACATATTAAAAACCCGATTGATTTAGCGAGAAAGGTGATGGAAAAATCACCTCATGTAATGCTTTATGGACAAGGGGCTGAAGAATTTGCATTAACACAACAATTTAGTTTAGTGCCTAACAGTCATTTTGATACCCCACATCGTTATTCACAGTTGCTTGATGCTAAAGCGAGTATCATTGAAGCCGAGCAAAATAACGGTGGCGATTATCAGGCGTCAGTAGAACAGTTAAGTGCCAATTATAAATATGGCACAGTGGGTGCAGTAGCACTTGATAAGCAAGGTAACCTTGCTGCTGGGACATCAACCGGCGGCATGACAGCAAAACGTTTTGGCCGTATTGGTGATTCTCCGGTCATTGGCGCCGGAACCTATGCTGAAAATGGCGTCTGTGCGGTATCTGCAACAGGGCACGGTGAGTATTTTATCCGTTATCAGGTGGCGGGTGACATATGCGCTAAAGTTAAATACCAACAAGTATCGATTATTCAAGCGGCTGATGAAGTCATTAATCAACGCTTAATATCGGCTGGTGGAACTGGAGGCGTGATAGCAATTGATCAGCGTGGCAATATCGCTACGCCATTTAATACCGAAGGTATGTATCGTGCAACTCGAAGCAAAGGCCAAGCTGCAACAATTATGATCTGGCGTGACAAGTAAGTTCTAGCTGTGATAATAAGTACCGATTAATACAATCGGTTTTATTTTCTATCCACTGGACCATTATTGACTAAACTTAATCAAGTCAGTACTTGAATGTTGATTCAATATGAATTGATTGACGAGATTTATTATGCACGTAGTCAATTAGCGTGCATTTAGGGGGTTATATGGATTCAATAAAAATTAAAGATTATATGGACAGGCATCCAGTATTATTAACTGCGGATATGTCACTGGCTATTGCAGTAGAAAAACTACTTGATAGTAAGAAAAATGGTGCGCCTGTTATTGATAATACTGGGCTATTAGTGGGCTTTTTGTCTCAACAAGATTGTTTATCTGTGATGTTAAAAAGTAGCTATCACTGTGACATGACCAGCACAGTACAAGACTGCATGAAAAGCCCTGTATTGTCGGTTACGCCCGATGAAAGCATATTGGCATTAGCCGAACAAATGTTAGGGCCTAAACCCAAGATTTACCCTGTATTGAGCGCGGGGAAAGTCATTGGTACCATTAATCGGACCAATGTGCTTAAGGCGATGAATATTTATATGCAACAGTGTTACTTATCTCCAGTCTAACAATTGTTAAAATCAATACCATTCTGCTGTTTTCCTTGCTAGGATCGCTTTTTTTGATGTAAGCAAGGGAATCAGATTTGAATTCGGACCTTCACCCGCTATCTAAGGCGTATCTCAATCTTTGTTATCAAACCGACGCGGCTAAAATTCGTCGTCGTTTGTATCGAGTCAATAAAGAAGCCGAGTCTGAAAAAAAATCCCAAACGTTAGCGCAGTTGACTGAAGCCGCGCAGCAAGCCTTCGCAAAAGCGCAACAGCGCTTACAGTCTAGACCGGTTATTGATTATCCCGATGAGCTGCCAGTTTCACAAAAACGAGATGATATTGCTTCTGCCATAGCCAATAACCAAGTGGTGATTGTGGCGGGGGAGACTGGGTCAGGTAAAACCACTCAGTTACCTAAAATCTGTCTTGAACTGGGCTTAGGGACTCGAGGCTTAATTGGCCATACTCAACCGCGTCGTCTTGCTGCACGAAGTGTCGCGAACCGTATTGCTGAAGAACTTAATAGCCCATTAGGCGATGTCGTTGGCTTTAAAGTTCGTTTTGCTGATGCCATGAGTGACAAGAGTTACATCAAACTGATGACCGACGGTATTTTGCTCGCGGAACTCACCTCGGACCGATTTTTAAACCAGTACGATGCGATTATTATTGATGAAGCGCATGAACGAAGCTTAAACATTGATTTTATTTTGGGGTATTTGAAACAGGTATTAAAAAAACGTCCAGACTTAAAAGTCATTATTACTTCCGCTACCATCGATGTAGACCGTTTTTCAAAACATTTTAACAATGCCCCTGTTATTGAAGTGTCTGGACGTACCTTTGAAGTTGAAACGCGTTATCGTCCATTAGTTCGTGATACCGATGTTGATTTAGATGTCAGTGATGGGATTTTTAGTGCCGTTGATGAGTTGATGGCAGCAGGACCTGGCGACATCTTGATATTTATGAACGGCGAGCGTGAAATTCGTGATACTGCTGATTTACTCAATAAACAACAGTATCGCGATACTGAAGTTCTACCTTTGTACGCTCGTCTTTCTTACGGTGAACAGTCTAAAGTTTTTAAAAGCCATATTGGCCGCCGTATCGTATTAGCCACCAACGTTGCCGAAACCTCATTAACCGTGCCAGGGATCCGCTTTGTTATCGATCCCGGTACCGCTCGCATTAGCCGTTATAGTTACCGTACTAAAGTGCAACGTCTACCGATAGAACCCATTTCACAAGCCAGTGCAAATCAGCGTCAAGGACGTTGTGGCCGTGTCGGACCTGGTATTTGTATTCGACTTTACGATGAAATGGATTTTATTCAGCGCCCCGAATTTACCGATCCTGAAATTTTGCGTACCAATCTTGCCTCGGTCATTTTACATATGTTGTCGATTGGGTTGGGCGATATTGGCGGATTTCCATTTATTCAGCCACCGGATCAAAAACACATTCGAGACGGTTTTTTATTGCTTGAAGAGTTACAAGCGGTTAAAAAATCTGGGGATGACTTAATCTTAACGCCATTAGGCAAAGACTTAGCCAAAATTCCCCTCGATCCGCGTTTGGCTCGAATGGTCATTGAAGCCAATAAATTGGGATGTTTACACGAAGCATTAGTGATTACTACCGGTTTGTCGATCCAAGATCCGCGAGAACGCCCCACAGATAAGAAACAAGCAGCAGACGAGTGCCATCGGCGTTATGCCGATAAAGACTCTGATTTTGCAAGTTGGGTGAAGTTATGGGATCACGTTAAAGATCAAAAAACTGAGTTGTCAGCCAGTCAGTTTAGAAAGCAATGCCGTGATGAATATCTCGCGTATTTACGCGTACGTGAATGGCAAGATCTGTATACCCAAGTAAAACAAGCAGTACATGAATTGAAATGGCGTATTAATGCAAGCGCGCCCAGTTACGAGCAATTACATAGAGCATTATTATCAGGATTGTTAAGCCATGTTGGTTTTAAAGGTGAAAATAATGAGTATTTAGGGGCCCGTAACCGTAAATTTTTCGTTTTCCCCGGTTCACCATTAGCCAAAAAAGGTCCTAAGTGGATTATGGCCGCCGAGCTCACGGAAACCTCACGTTTGTTTGCCCGTTGCTGCGCCAAAATTGATCCAGAATGGTTAGAATCACTCGCGTCTCATTTAGTGAAAAAGCAGTATCTCGAGCCCCATTTTGAAGCGAAAGCGGCCAGTGTGATCGCACTCGAAAATCAAATACTGTATGGCTTGATGATAGTCAACAGACGTCGAGTACAATATGGCCCTATTGACCCGATAGAAGCCCGAGAAATCTTTATTCACAGTGCATTAGCAGAAGGGCAGTTACAAACGAAAGAAGCCTTTTTTGTTAATAATCAAAAGCTATTGAATGACATAGAAGCGTTAGAGCACAAGTCACGTCGTAGAGATATTTTAGTCGACGAACAAGTGCTGGTGGATTTTTATGAACCCTTGATCCCGCCAGGCATTTATAACGCGCCGCTATTTTTTGCTTGGTGGAAAACAGCACGTCAACAAACACCTGACTTACTTGATTACAGCCAATCTTTATTAATGCAGCGAAGTGCCGACCATATATCTGCACTCGACTTCCCAGAAATATGGCATAAAGGTAATTTAGCCTTAACTGTCAGTTATCATTTTGAGCCGGCTAGTGTTGATGATGGTGTATCTGTGCATATTCCTGTTGCACTGATTAATCAAATTGATGACAGTGATTTTGATTGGCTCGTTCCAGGATTACGAGAAGAAAAGCTGATTGCATTGATTAAGTCACTGCCTAAAAATCTGCGGCGTAACTTTGTTCCTGCTCCGGACTATGCCCGGGCATGTTATCAAGCAATGAAACCGTTTGAGTTATCGATGCTTGATACTATGTGTAAACAATTATTGCGCATGAGCGGTGTCAGAATTTCTGCAGATGATTTTGAGTTAACTCAACTGGCAGAACACCTTAAAATAAACTTTAAAATTGAAGACGATCAAGGTCGTTTAGTCGCTCAAGGACGTGATTTAGAAGCGCTAAAAGGTCAGTTACAAGGCGTTGTGGCCAAAGCGATCCGTAAAGTGGCAGATAAAGGCATCGAGCAACATGCGATAACAACATGGTCATTTGGCGATTTACCGGTTCAATATCAACAGCGAAAAGGTAATTACGAAGTCAAAGCGTATCCGGCATTAATGGATAATAAAACCGATGTGTCGATTAAGTTATTTGATGATGAACATGAAGCTAAACGCCATCATCGAGTCGGACTGCGCCGATTATTATTGATTAATATCCCTTCGCCAGTGAAGCACTTGCAACAAGCATTGCCTAATAAGGCCAAGCTGGCGATGTACTTTAATCCGTTTGGGCAAGTGCAGATATTAATTGAAGATATTATTAATGCTGCTGTACAGCAGTTGTTAGATCAAAAACAACTCGACATTCGCAACGAGCAGCAGTTTGAACAAGCAAAAGATTGGGTCCGCCAAGAGCTTAACCCGACTGCAGAGTCTATTGCGCTAAATGTAGAGCAAATTTTGACGATTTATCAACGTATTAAAAAACGTTTGAAAGGTAAAATTAGCTTGGATATCGCGTTTGCGATGAGCGATATTCAAACTCAACTTGATAGCCTCGTTTATAAAGGCTTTGTGGACGACTGTGGCTGGCAACGGTTAACTGATGTGGGTCGTTATCTGAAAGCTATTGAAAATAGACTAGAAAAGCTGCCAGTTGACCCCGCGCGCGATCGCTTACACATGCACAGCATTGCTAAAGTACAACAGGCATTAACGGCCCAATCGGCCAAAGTGCCACGCTCACAACCCGTTCCTGAAGCCTTGATTGAAGCTCGCTGGATGATAGAAGAGTATCGGGTATCATGTTTTGCACAGGTGTTAGGCACCGCTTATCCCATTTCAGAAAAGCGTGTGTTGAATTATATCAATCAAGTGTAATCTGATGAATTGATCTTCCGCATGACGGCATAAATACAACCGAGATCACTTAGCTGATGTCGGTTTTTTATTGCTTATCCTAAATTGATAAATTATTTAGTACTTAGTCGGCATAGGGCGCTCTCTGGGTAACTATCCTCAGCTCTGGATAAGCGATGGGATAAATCGATAAAACGGGATTATTTCAAGTCGGCAATATCAAACTTACCCGTTTTTGACAACAAGGCTTTTCCCCACGTCAATAGCGAGTCGATGCAACACACAGAGTAAGGCAACAAGCTATTTGATAACCGTATATTATCCTGAACTTAACTAATATGATTGTAGGAAGAATTGTTCTGGACAACTATTCCTGTCTTGATGCTGTTGTTGGCCAACATAATGTTGAACACTTAGCGGTGTTTTTCAAGATAGTGGTTCCTGAAACTCGTATTTTAGGATCAACTCAAGCATTCCACTTTTTTTGTTACCTATCTCTTAAGGAATAACCATGATTTTAAAAATATGCCAGAAACATAAAAAACTGAGTATTTCTATTTACTTAAACAACTAATGCAATGGGTGTGAATCATAATCTTATCAAAACAAGAGTCGGCAATTGCTGCAATAGTTCAAGACATCTACCCCCTTTTTAATGTTCTCTTTCTTGAAAAACTTTCATAAAAGTGAGTGTTTCCTTCATTTTGTGGTGTTATGTAGACTATTCGCGCAACAGAACTGAAAGTTTTTCGTAATTGCGGTTTAAATGTGATCTGACTATTGATATACTCGTTCTAAGAAGAAAGTGATTGTTACTCTTCTCTCTGTAAGGTAAATGTCATCCCCGCCCAGCATTAACAAGATGTCGTCAGTTTTTAGGATTCAACATCGTGTTTTTGTATATAAAAAGACATGCCTACACCTACAAAAAGACTTAAAAGATTGGAGTGATTATGGAAGTTCATGAATACGAAAACGCTTACTATCAAGTGAAAGATGACGTGTTAGAGTCTTTGCCTTCTGACGAAGAATAAGACCATTGAATGAGCATCTTAATGCTAAGGCTATTTAGTTCTCGCATTAAATACTTCGACACAGAAACTAAAAATAGCAGCCTAGGCTGCTATTTTTTATTGGTTATTTTTCATTGTTTGTTTGTATCAATAATGTGGATCAATAATTTTTAGCAAGAATACATAGCGTTTTATTGTCAGTACACAGTGATGATGGCTCCACTCAACCAAAGTCGTCAATATGTGCGACTTGGTACGATCCAACATTAACCTTCAATGCGACCCTTTTCAGGTAATATTTCAACAATAATCCAAGTATTACCTTTTTTATGGAGACGAATGGTGCGATCGTCAATCCATTTTTGGCCACCTTTTAGTCCTTGCATCTTAACTATTACGGTAACGTCGTCGGTAAATTTGCGGAAGAAATCGATATCAATTTCATCAATAGACATTGTGACTTGCTTCATGGATAAACCTAGTACATTCCGTTGTACTGCCGACGCAATATGGTAATGGTCAATCACATCCCAGATATCTGGAGAGACAAACTTTTTAGCTTTATCAACATCACGATCAACATAAATAGCTTCGAAGAAACCTAATGAGACCTGTTCTGGTGTGAGTTGAGGTTCGCCTAGCTCATTTGATTGGCCGCATGCACTGAGAAGGAAGAGTAGGCACAATGGGAGAAGTTTTATCAAGGTAATTTTTTTAAGCATAAATTTTTAACAGCTAATATTATTATTTTTAACCAGTATCTCGGTTTATGGCAAGTGTTACAAGGTTAAGGTCCATATAAATAATGGCACCACGAACAATTGTAGCGCAGATCATAATTTGCTTTTTGTTTTATGACTGATAGAACGTGTTTATGGAAATGATGGCGCTGTATTGAGCTATCACTCACATCACGACTAACAATAACAATAACACTATCAGGACACGACTATTCTGATCTTAATCCGTTAAAGCCCAACTCAGCAGCCTGACAGTTTTTCCATGTAATGGTCTTGATGTGCATTCACAGATTTGTTTACCTGTCAGCCCATGTTGAAGTGCAATGGGTACCTCCTTACAGGCAGATTTCAGCTTTGGCGGGCTGTGCTGAATTCCCTCATAGGACAAGGGTATTTTATACAGTAGCTTTGCGGAGCTGCGTTACATCTCGAAAATTGAACATCTACTGGGTAGTCGCGTCTTTTAGAAATAGACCCAATAAGTTAATATTTGTTCGATTGGCAGCTTAATGAGATGATTTTGATGCTAATGGCTTGACGCGGTCAAACTGGTATGTCATATATTAACAATGCACTCCATGTTGAGTGACACAGGTTGAGTGACACTAACCTTAATAAAAATACAGATTGGCAATTGCTTTGCCTTATTGGTTTTCTGGTAATTACGTTATCATAAGTAATCGATAATTCCACTAATGTTATCCACAGATTCTGTGGACAACCTTGTTGACGAACCTAAGTTATTTTGCTAACCCCTTGTATCTGCGGGTTTTTTTTGTGTGGTTAAAAAGTAGCGCAGACTTATTTTGAATCGAATTTACGTGCAAAAATAAAGCCTCATTACGAGGCTTTATTTTTTGTGATGACGACAAAGATATTTACCATTTCTTTTTCGGCTGAAACAACATATCAATATCATCACCTTCTTTTTTCGGTTTTGGTGCACTCGGTTCACTACGTTTTTGAGCGCCCATTATTTCATCCAGTAGTTGTTTTGCTTCATCGACTTTACGGGCAATAAAAGGATCATTAGGCGTTTGCGCTTTAATTATGTGTAGCGTGTTTAAGGCTTTCGTGACCATTTGTTTACTAGAACCGTACTGCTTCATAAAGCAAGCTGCACGCGCCCGACTAATCATAGAGTCGACATTTATTCTTAATTGAAGGTTGTCGATACGTATTTCTTCTTCTGCAAAAATAGACGGATCAACTTTTCCCTTATTATGTTCCGCACGTAAAATGGCTTTAAGTTTTTTTAGTGTTTTTACTAATTCTAAAATTTGTCTATCATTATCAGGTAAACGAAAGCTCTCAATCGCAGGGACTTGGCTAGGTGAGTTAGACACTGAGGCTATTTGCATTTTGATGTCGGCTAGACGACGTTCATAATCAGATTTTAATTGGCCTGATGCACGAACTATAGATTGTTCTAAAGCATCTTGAATGCGGCGATAAAGCACTAACATGATATGGCTAGAAGATGGGGTCATGCCAGTGTTAGATAAGACGGCATCGGTTTCATCTATGATGGCTCGCTGACGAGAAACTTCTACTCGACGCTCGGCTTCTGCCCGCTCTTTTTGCTGTTGGACAATACTAAAGCCGATAATCAGCAATAATAGTGCGCCAATAAGAATTAATATCAAAATTAAGGACATAAACGTTCCATTTTATCTTTCATATTACATGGTAAATATAGCCAAGTAGCTATGACTAAAAGTTATTTTGATGCTGGAATAAATAGTCCTGACAAAATATCATCAAAATGATTCTATATCTTAGCGTATGTTATCGCGGCTGTCGTTGAATAATAAGTCATTTTGTTGATAATTCATTAAACAGATGAGTCACAATGTTCATCAAAAGCTCAGTCAATTAGATAGGAGGTGATTTTACTTGCTCGTTATTCCTATTTATATTACATTTCATTCATCATATAACTTTTTATCATAGTTGAACGACTGTTCTTGTTATGTAAAACAACGTTCGATTTGTTCTTGTTTACATATTTTGCAGATGAGATACGGATAAATCAAGGATAAAACCATGAAACTGCAGCAACTTAGATATATTGCAGAGGTTGTGAAACACAACCTAAATGTGTCATCAACGGCTGAGAATCTCTATACTTCACAACCTGGGATTAGTAAGCAAGTCAGAATGTTAGAAGATGAATTGGGCATTCAAATATTTGGTCGTAGTGGTAAACACCTTACTCATGTAACCCCAGCCGGTCAGCAAGTTATTGATATAGCAAATGATATACTAGGCAAAGTCGATAGTATTAAAAAGGTGTCTGAAGAATATACTAAACCGAATCAGGGCGAATTGAATATTGCTACTACGGATACTCAGGCTCGATATGCTCTGCCGCAAATTATTGGTGAATTCATCAAACGCTATCCTAAAGTGAATTTACATATGCATCAAGGCACACCTTCACAAATTAGTGAGCAAGCCGCTAGAGGTGATTCGGACTTTGCAATTGCGACAGAAGCTATGCATTTATATACCGATTTAATTATGCTGCCTTGTTATCATTGGAATCGATCAATTGTCGTGACTCGTGATCACCCGCTGGCTTCCCAATCAACAAAAGTTAGCATTGAAGATTTAGCCAAGTTTCCATTGGTGACTTATGTTTTTGGTTTTGATAAAGCGTCTGAAATTGAAAAGTCATTTAAGCGTGCTGATCTCGATCCGCGTGTGGTGTTTAGTGCCACCAGTGCCGATGTGCTTAAAACTTACGTACGTCTGGGGCTTGGGGTAGGGGTGATCGCTTCTATGGCAATCGATCCTGCTGTTGATAAAGATTTAGTGGCGATTGATGCGAGTCATCTGTTTGCTCATAGTACAACTAAAATCGGCTTTAGACGTGGTAGTTTTTTACGCAGCTACATGTATGACTTTATGCGACATTTTGCACCGCATTTAACCCGAGACGTGGTTGAAAAAGCGGTCGGGCTTCGAGATCAACAACTGATTGATGAAATGTTTGCGGACATGGTATTACCGGTACGATAGTACTGAATATCGGTAATGTGTATCGTATAAAAAACCTCGCTCATCGGCGAGGTTTTTTTATAATCAATATAAAGGCTTAATCACGGATTAATTGATATTAATCTGGCGCGTAACCCGATCCACCAATTAACTCGCTATCCAAATAGGCTTTACCATCAGTCATCGCTAAACGACCTAAGCTAAACCATTTTACCACCAGAGGATAAATAGCATGCTCTTGTTCATGAACACGCCTGGCTAATATTTCAGCATCATCTTCAGGGTAAATAGGGACTTTAGCTTGCAATATCACCGGTCCAGCATCGAGTTCAGGGATAACAAAATGCACACTAGCGCCATGTTCAGTGTCGCCTGCATCGATAGCACGTTGATGTGTATGTAATCCTGTATACTTAGGCAATAATGATGGATGAACATTAATCATTTTCCCAAGGAAATGGCGAACAAACTCATCGGTCAAAATACGCATAAAACCCGCAAGAATAATCAGATCTGGTTGGTATTTCTCTATTGTTTTTAATAAACGTGCATCGTAATCGCTGCGTACTTCATTGATATAAGGAATAACGCAACTGGTATCAATTTCGCTTTGATGAGCGCGAATTAATCCATAAGCATCCGGCTTGTTACTGATCACACCAACAACGTCAGCCTTTAGGTTATCGTCACAACCATCAATGATAGCTTGAAGATTACTGCCCTTACCGGAAATCAATACCACAACACGACAGCTTTGGGTCATTAGATGATCTCCACTTGCTCTTCGTCGCCTTGACGCGTGGCAATTTCACCTATCAACCATGCATTTTCGCCTTCTGCGGTTAATAATGCTAATGCGGCATCCACTTTGTCTGTTGGCAGCGCAATAACCATACCTACACCACAGTTAAATGTGAGGAACATTTCATGTTGTGCAATATTGCCGTTTGTCATTAACCAATCGAACACCACTGGCCATTGCCAAGAGTCACCCTTTACCACAGCTTTACAATCATCAGGAAGTACTCGTGGGATATTTTCCCAGAATCCACCACCAGTAATGTGCGCCATTGCGTGAATATCTGATTGTTCAATCAGTTTCAATAAAGGTTTAACATAAATTTTTGTCGGCTCGAGTAAATGGTCAATTAACGGCTTACCAGCAAGATCTTGTTGCGGGTCCGCTTTGCTGACTTCTAATACCTTACGGATTAACGAGTAACCGTTTGAGTGAGGACCACTTGAACCAAGCGCAATGAGTGAGTCACCCGCTTTTACTTTTGTACCATCAATGATATCTGCTTTTTCAACAACACCAACACAAAATCCGGCAAGATCGTAATCTTCGCCTTCATACATGCCGGGCATTTCAGCTGTTTCGCCACCGATTAATGCACAACCTGATTGGAAACAACCTTCTGCGATTCCACTGACAACCGAGGTCGCCGTTGCAACGTCAAGTTTACCAGTCGCGTAGTAATCGAGGAAGAAAAGCGGTTCAGCACCTGAAACAATCAGGTCGTTGACACACATAGCAACTAAATCAACGCCTACGGTGTCATGCTTTTTATAATCAATGGCTAATCTTAATTTGGTGCCAACACCATCAGTGCCAGAAACAAGTACTGGGTGTTTGTATTTAGTCGGTAATTCGCACAATGCGCCAAAACCACCTAAATTGCCCATAACTTCTGGACGACGAGTGCGTTTTACCGCTGATTTAATGTTGTTTACTAACGCATTACCTGCATCGATATCAACGCCGGCATCTTTGTAACTTAGGGGGGTAGGAGTGGTCACGGAGGATCCTCTAGGGTACATCGTTTTATGGAATTTTATGCGCCGATATTCTACCAGTTTGTGTCCCGAGTCGAAAGTCATGTTTTTACTTTATCCTATAAATAAAACGATGAATTACCTATTTTTATTGGTTTAGGTCACGATTTACTGCAATTTTGAAACTTTATGTTTTATAGATAGGATAAATCGTCTAACATTTATCAAATTTGCCTGAAATAGTCAGAAATCTAGGAGAAATAAATGAAAGTCGTTGAAGTAAAGCATCCTCTGGTTCGTCATAAAGTCGGTTTGATGCGTGAAGCGGATATCAGCACCAAACGATTTCGTGAACTTGCAACAGAAGTTGGCAGTTTATTAACCTATGAAGCCACCGCTGATTTTGAAACGGAAATGGTGACAATTGAAGGTTGGAATGGTCCGGTCAATATTGAGCAACTTAAAGGTAAAAAAGTGACTGTAGTGCCTATTTTACGTGCGGGTTTAGGCATGATGGATGGCGTACTTGAGCATCTTCCCAGTGCACGTATTTCTGTTGTCGGTATCTATCGTGATGAAGAAACACTTCAGCCTGTGCCTTATTTTGAAAAAATAGTCAGTAATGTAGACGAGCGTATCGCTTTAGTGGTTGATCCAATGTTAGCCACTGGCGGCTCAATGATTGCGACAATCGACCTGCTGAAAAAACGTGGTTGTACATCAATTAGAGCTTTAGTTTTGGTTGCTGCGCCTGAAGGCATTAAAGCCCTTGAACTAGCTCACCCTGATATTGAACTGTACACTGCAGCGATTGATGATTGCTTAAACGAGAAAGGTTATATCTTGCCAGGTTTAGGTGATGCGGGCGATAAGATATTTGGTACCAAATAATTCGTTATACGGATTGTAGATACCCAGGCTCGGTATAATTAACATCATGTGCGAGACCATAAAAACGGGAGCCTTTATTGAGGCTCCCGTTTTTATTTCTATCTTGATAAGCCTTAGCCAGCTGTTGAATGTTAAAGCACCATCGCAGCAATCCAACCAAAAACAAGCAGTGGAATATTATAGTGAATGAACGTTGGGATCACGCTGTCGCGAATATGATCATGTTGCCCATCGGCATTAAGACCTGCTGTGGGACCTAGTGTCGAATCTGATGCTGGCGAACCTGCGTCACCAAGCGCGGCAGCGGTACCGACTAGCGCAATGGTTGCCGCCACAGAAAAACCAAAACTGAGTGCTAACGGTACATAAATGGTGGCGATAATCGGAATGGTTGAAAACGAAGAGCCAATGCCCATGGTAATCAATAAGCCAACAATAAGCATCAATAATGCGGCTATTGCTTTGTTGTCACCTATCATGTCGCCTAAAGACGTCACCAGTGTGCCGACTTCCCCGGTCGACTTAACCACGGCGGCAAAACCTGCTGCTGCAATCATAATAAAGCCAATGTTGGCCATCATATGCACACCTTGGTCGAACAGGTCTTTACTCACTTCATGTTTAATAATTCCTGAAAAACGGAAAATAATAAATCCGCTTAATGCACCAAATATCATTGAATCAGTTTGTAATTGAACCACTAAAGTCACCACTATTGCTGATAATGATATCAACAGACTTTTTCGGCTAATCGTGGTTGAAATGCTGTCATTTATCACAGGTTGCTCAATAATATATTGTCTAGGTTTGCGGTAACTGATAAATATCGCCGTGAGTAGACCAACAACCATGCCCATAGCAGGTAATAACATTGCCTTAGGAATTTGTTCACCGACTGCATTTAAACCATTAATGTTCAAATTTGCTAAAAGGATGTCATTGAGGAAAATTCCGCCAAAACCGATAGGTAATATCATATAAGTGGTGACCAAGCCGAACGTTAGAATACAGGCTATAAGACGGCGGTCGATATGTAGCTTGGAAATGACATGTAATAATGGTGGAATAAGGATCGGGATAAAGGCAATGTGAATAGGTAAAATATTTTGCGATGAAATAGCCATTAACAGTATTGTGACCAATAACAACCAACGTACCACTTGAGTATTACCACTATTGGGTTCTTTGCCGAGCTTTTTAATAATTGAATGGGAAATTAACGTTGTTAAGCCCGAATGTGACAATGCTGCCGCAAACGCGCCAAGCAATGCATAACTTAATGCAATTTGAGCTCCGCCGCCGAGTCCGTCATTAAAGGCTGCTATCGTTTGATGAATATCTAATCCACCGACTAAACCCGCCACAACAGCACTAATGGTCAACGAGACCACAACGTTAATTCGAATAAAGCTTAAAAAAAGCATTAAGCAAACCGCGATAACAACCGCATTCATAATTATATTTCATAAAAGTAAGTGAGGCGGCTATTCTTGACCGTCTACAGCATATTTGTCCAGCGTATATCGACTTTTTACTTATTTATGCCGATTTTTCAATCAATATTACCTTCCGTTGTGGATAATGTTTGCCTAGGTCATGTCAGCAAATCATTTTTGTAATATTCGACAGTTATTATTTAGTGGGTCAGCATGTTTTATTTTTCAGCAGGTAAACCCATTTTCATTTGAAATAACTTATAAGTCCGCTAAATTAGATGTATGGTATACCTCTGATATAAGTCCCAACGGCATAGTCAATTGTTAAGTAGATCACAATTAGCAAGAACGCTTTGCCGTTGTTGAATGTTTAAGCCATTAAATGGAGATAGATAATGAGCGTATTAGTAGGCCGTCCAGCCCCAGATTTTACCGCAGCAGCCGTTCTTGGTTCTGGTGAGATTGTTGACACATTTAACCTCGCTACCGCAATTAAAGGTAAGCCTGCGGTTATTTTCTTCTACCCACTCGATTTTACTTTTGTATGCCCATCAGAGCTAATTGCTTTTGATCACCGCATGGAAGAGTTCACCAAGCGTGGTGTTGAAGTGATTGGTGTTTCAATTGACTCACAGTTCACTCATAACGCATGGCGTAACACTCCAGTAGACAAGGGGGGTATTGGCCAAGTTAAATACACACTAGTTGCTGACGTTAAACATGAAATTTGTAAAGCATACGACGTTGAGCATCCAGAAGCTGGCGTGGCTTTCCGTGGTTCTTTCTTAGTAGACAAAGAAGGCCAAGTTCGTCACCAAGTGGTTAACGATTTACCATTAGGCCGTAACGTTGACGAAATGATCCGTATGATCGACGCTCTTCAGTTCCATGAAGAGCACGGTGAAGTTTGTCCTGCTGGCTGGTCAAAAGGCGAAAAAGGCATGACTGCTAGCACAGAAGGTGTCGCAGCATACTTAAGAGATAACTCTGACAAGCTATAATCTAGCGGATTAGAGACAATAAAAAAGCTGCTTCGGCAGCTTTTTTATTGAGTAAGATAAATATTTTATCGACCGTTCTAAGGCGATATAGCCTGCTTGAGATGCAATTGTTATCTCGAGCGGAGGTTACCTAGTATCCATTATTCGCTGGCTGGATCGCTCTTCTCTTCCACAGCGGCTAATGGCCAACCACCTAATGCTTTCCAACGATTGACGATAAGGCAAAATAATTCGGCGGTGCGTTCGGTATCATATAATGCTGAATGCGCTTCTTTGTTGTCGAAATCGATGCCAGCCATTTTACACGCTTTAGCCAATACCGTGTGCCCAATAGCAAGGCCAGCAAGTGTTGCGGTATCAAAGCTCGCAAAAGGATGAAAAGGAGATCGTTTTAAACCGTTTCGTTCTATGGCCTTGTTCACAAACCCTAAGTCAAAAGCGGCATTGTGAGCGACAATAATACTGCGATGACAATCTACTGCTTTTTGGGCTTTTTTGACTTCTTTAAAAATCTCTAACAAAGCGACTTTTTCGTCTACCGCACCACGAAGTGGGTTGGTGGGATCGATACCATTAAAAGCTAAAGATTCAGGCTCTAGGTTCGCGCCCTCAAAAGGCTCAATATGAAAATGAAGGGTTTTATCAAGTTCAATGACCCCATCACTATTCATTTTTAATAAGCTGACGGCAATTTCAAGCAACGCATCGGTATTGGCATTAAAACCCGCAGTTTCGACATCGATAACAACAGGGAAATAACCACGAAAGCGGTGTTTAAACTTGTTAGCGTCGCAAATATCAGTCATTACAGTCTTTATCCTCAATAGCTATCATTCATCGGTGCAAATGATGTAGGCCGAGTATTATGCGCAAACTCAAGCTCAGTGTCATGTTTGATTGTGGTTTTTATCATCGATTAAACATGATTGTTGACTAAAGGAACTGACTTTGTGGCCGATAGAAAGTATGTAATCAGGTATATAGGGTGTTTTTATGTGGCGAAAACTGATAATTCTCGCAAGTTTGTGTCTTTGCTCAACGGCTAATGCTGATTTGAGGCACTACGTGGCGTCGCTCGAAAACTCAGCATGGCGCATTGGTGAGAGTAATCCGATAGAGTGTCGTCTTGAACATGATATTCCTAATTATGGTCGCGCGGTGTTTACCAGTAGGGCAGGTAAAGATTTGAATTTAAACTTCACCTTAGATATGTGGCTTAAGCCTGATGCGGTGACCAAGGCAACATTAATTAGCCGAGCTCCGAGTTGGCGTCCTGGGCATAATTCCAAAGAAATCACCCAACTGACTTATAACAAGCAATTTAATGGTGAAGTACCCAAAAAAGCCGCTTGGTCGATGTTGAATGAATTGAGTCAAGGAATGGAACCCACTTTTTACTATGCTGATTGGTATAATCACAACGCTAAGATTGCAGTGGGATTGTCGTCGGCTAATTTTGGCGGTAAATATCGTGAGTTTCGCGCTTGTTTAGCTAATTTGCTGCCTTACAGTTTTGATGATATTGCTTTTACGGTATTACATTACCAAGAAGGCGGGGTCGATCTGACGCGTTTCTCTACCCACCAATTACAAAAAATACAGCGCTATTTGTCTTATGACTCTGAAGTAGAACTCGTTCTTATTGATGCTTACACTGACAGCTACGGTGGGCGCTTGGTTAACCAAAAGGTGTCAGATAAACGGGCTGACTCAGTGAAAAATATTTTAATTGCTAGCGGTATTACTAAAGATCGTATTCATACCGAGGGGCATGGCGAAAAACGTCATGTTACTGGCAATGACCTTGCTGAAGAACGTAAGATGAACCGCAGAGTTGTGATTAAAATAACCAAGCCGATATAAACCCACCTCATGTATTATTAGCTGCACTATTAAGCGCAGTATTGACCCTATTTAGCCCGTAACAAGATTAGCTATCTATTTATTCAGTTGTTGTATGTATATTCCGCCACAGTAGCCTCTTTTTCTCGATACCATTGAGATATAAATAATAATCAATAAACGGGTTTTCCACGCTAAGGCATTATATCAACGCTCATCAATAAGGCCTCACTCGGCGGTCATTCAACATTCGTTAGACCAAGCTAATACTGATATAAAAGAGTCATTTGTAAACGATTGTTGCTCCTTTAGAGGCTAACGAGTAAAGCGATGCAAGCGTGTCTCGTTTTCCTCCATATTGATTAAAAAGACTCAATTTTTTCTCCATTAATATGGCTTGAATTGAAATGCTCTGATTTGTTCGCTTATAAGTTTGTTTATGAAGATACTGAAAAAAAGGCAAAAAAAGACCCACTTAATCCAAGTGGGCTAAATAATTTGCAATCAACAAATTTAAGGAAGGAAGTCAAACATAAGAACTAAGGATAACTGAAGTATTGGGTTACATCAGTTTGGCGTTCTTGGTTTTCAACATCTAAATCAGATGTGTCCTGAAAACAAGGTCATAGTAGAATGAATACACTTATCTGGCAAACTAGAAAAAATACGCATTATGATTAGTAAAACTAATGCTTTTTAGTGATCTTAATATGGTTTTTATACGCTGAACGGCTTATATAGTGGTTTTTTAGTTTGTTATATACATTTAATGCATAATTATTCGGATTAGTTAATTTTAAAACAATATTATTTAACAAATAGAATATATCTTGCTGTGATATAAAGCATGTTTATCTTCTTGATGTTGATAAGTATGGCTCTTAACCAAGGTGAACATCATCAAGCTACTTATATCTGAAACAGAATAAACTCCGAAAATGTCTTTATGAGGCTAAGTTCATATCCAGTGATAAACGCGCTGAATAATCTCCCTTCTTGAATCACTGAAGACTTGATTACTGACAACGTAAGCATCCAATATTATTAGATGATATTTTATTCATGTTTACATTTTACAGGGCGTGGGATGATAAGTTGCAGTGCGCGGTTTACGTTCACCTTGGCCGCGTTGCTTTTAAGGCTTTTTTAGGTTTTTAAGTGGCTAGAACTAGGCCGTTGTCACCAATAAATGTTTTATTTGTATGCCATGTTTTGTTTAATAGGTCGTTAATTTTTTTGGAAAATACATTAATAAAGCTTCATCTCTTACAGTTTCTGAGGTTTTTCGTGTGTTTAAGCGCATTTTGAGCAAAATAAAGTCTGCTTTTCACTTAGTACATTATTCACAAGCGTGTTGGTACTCGGTATAGTAAGCCAACTTTTACAACCTAAAAATTGATGTTCAAATTATGTTTGTTTGGCCTATTTCAGTCTATTACGAAGATACCGATGCGGGTGGTGTTGTGTATCATTCGAATTACTTAAAATTTTTTGAACGAGCTCGTACCCAATGGTTAAAAGCACTGGGTGTCCGCCAAGCAGAACTGTTGGCAGAAGATATTGCTTTTGTCGTTAAACATGTAGAAATAGATTTTCGTAAAGCGGCAAAGTTTGAACAGGATTTAGTTGTTGAATCCAAGGTTATAGAATTAAAAAAAGTGTCGTTGGTATTTCACCAGCGCCTAGTTGATCATCAAGGTGATTGCTATTGTGAAGCGACAGTGGTTGTTGCGTGTATATCTTTATCACGTATGCGTCCCCGCGCTATTCCCCTAAATATTGTTCAGGAGTTTGACAGTGCACGCTGAAATTTCATTTATTGGTTTGTTTTTAGAAGCCAGTGTGTTGGTAAAGTTAGTTATGCTGACCTTGTTGGCATTATCGATTGCCTCATGGGCCGTGATCCTTCAACGCAATAAATTATTAACTTCAGCAAGAGTTAAATCATTACGTTTTGAAGACACTTTCTGGTCTGGTGTTGATTTAAATCGTCTTTATAAAGAATTGATTGCACGTGGTAGTGCTATCTCTGGTTTAGAAGCCATGTTTGTGGCGGGTTTCAAAGAATATACTCGTTTGAGTAAAGTAAACAGTAAAGCTCCACAAGCCGTTATGGATGGAACATCTCGAGCAATGCGAGTGAGTTTGTCGCGAGAAATGGAAAAACTTGAAAACAATTTGCCTCTATTGGCAACAATTGGTTCAACCAGCCCATACATTGGTTTATTTGGTACCGTTTGGGGAATTATGAATTCCTTTATCGCACTGGGTTCGGTAGAAAATGCCACGTTAGCTATGGTTGCACCGGGTATTGCTGAAGCACTCATTGCAACGGCAATGGGTTTGTTTGCTGCTATTCCAGCCGTAATTGGTTATAACCGTTTTACAACGCAAGTTGATAAAATTGAAATGACTTATGCTAACTTTATGGAAGAATTCTCCAACATATTGCAACGTCAAGCATATAGCGAGAAGGAAGCCGTTTAATGTATCAGCGTAAACGTCATCGTCCAATTGCAGAAATCAACGTTGTACCTTATATCGATGTCATGTTGGTGTTGTTGATTATTTTTATGGTGACAGCGCCAATTGTTTCGCAAGGGGTTAAAGTAGAATTACCTCAGGGTAATGCGGAATCGTTACCACCTGATAGTAAGCCTCCAATCGTGGCATCAATTGACGCTGCTGGGCAATACTTTTTGAATACTGGTAGTAGCTCTAACTCTCAAGCGATGGACATAGAGCAAGTCTCTACGGAAGTCGGAGCATTAATTCAGCTTGAACCATTAAGACCCGTGGTAGTCAAAGCTGACCGCACCATACCTTATGAAAGCGTTATTCAATTAATGATTAGTTTGCAAGGTGCTGGTGTGCCAGCCGTTGGGTTAATGACTGATTCACCGAAGGAGAAATAGGTGGCTGGAAAATCAGATTTAACCGTACCCGTTTCTATTTCTGCCGGTATTCATATTGGGTTTATTGTCATCCTTGCTCTAGGCATTAGTTTTGATGATAAGCCCAAGCAAATGCAAACTGCAGCGGCAAGTGCGCCGGCCATGCAAGCTATTGTGATTGATCAACAGAAAGTAAATGATAGAGTTGAGCAATTAAAGAAGCAAAAACAAGATGTGGCTAATCAAGAAAAGGTACGTCAAGCTGAGTTAGAACGTAAAGCATTGGAAGCGCGTCGCGAGCGTGAACGCGAGCAAGACAAAATTAAGACATTAGAGATCCAGCGTAAACAAAAAGAGCAGGAAACTCAAAAGGCCAATGATGCGGCGAAAGCGGCTCAGGCAAAACAACGGCTTGAAAAAGATCGGGCAGACAAAGCTGAAGTTGTGCGTAAGCAGAAAGAGCAGGAACAAAAAGTTGCAGAAGATGCCGCCAAGCTAGCGTCTGAAAAACGTAAGCAAGAAGAGGCTGCTGCGAAAAAAGCTCAACAAGAACGTCAACGAGCTGATGATGAACGTAAACGCAAAGAAGAAGCTGAGCGTAAACGCAAAGCCGAAGCCGACACTAAAGCGCGTCAAGAGCGTGAAATGGCAGAGGCAATGTCTGCAGAACAAGACTCGCTTTCTAAAACGCGTAATAGGCAAGTGTTGTCAGAAGTCGATAAGTATAAAGCCATGATTATTGCCACTATTCAACGTAACTTAGTAGTTGATGAATCAATGCGTGGTAAAAGCTGCCGGGTATTTATTCGTTTAGCGTCTGATGGCTTTGTTACTACAAGCCAAACGTTGGACGGTGATCAGGTAGTTTGTCGAGCGGCCAAAGCGTCTATAAATAAAGCTGGACGGTTACCCGTATCGCCTGAACCGGCTGTTTATCAGCAATTAAAAGAAATTAATTTAACTGTTTCACCGGAATTTAATTAAGATCAATGGTATTTAATGATGGAATTGAGTAAAAGGAGTCCCATGAAAAATTTGGCTAAATGGCTAACACTGGTATTGATAGTGTTAACTACTCCCGCGCGCGCAGCGTTAGAGATTGTGATTACTGAAGGGGTTGATGCCGCGAGACCCATTGCCGTAGTTCCTTTTGTTTGGCAAGGACAAGGGCCTGCTCCAGAATCTATTTCTGATGTGGTCGCATCTGATTTGGCTCGCAGTGGTACATTTAAAACGCTTGATGTGCGTGCATTGCCACAGTCAACTATTTCTTCAGTAAACGGTTTTACGGCTCAGAGCTGGGCTAATGTAGAAGCTGAAGCAGTTGTTGTTGGCTCGGTTAAACCCTATGGCGCTGATAAATATTTAGTGAGTTTTGAGTTGATTGATTTAGTCAAAGCACAGCTTCAAGCGGGAAAAGGGCCTCAGAATAACAGTGAGTTATTGCTTGAAAGTCGTGAAACCGTTATCAGTGCAAACCAATTTAGACAATATGGTCACCGTATAAGTGATATTGTTTATGAAAAACTCACGGGGATCCGTGGTGCGTTTTTAACTCGTATTGCGTATGTTGTGGTTAAACAAGGTCAAAAAGCACCTTACCATCTTATGATTGCTGATTATGATGGTTATAATGAACAAATGTTATTACGTTCACCAGAGCCATTGATGTCACCGGCTTGGTCTCCAGATGGACGTCGTTTAGCCTATGTGAGTTTTGAAAATAGAAAAGCCGAAATTTTTGTTCAAGACATCTATAGCCAAACTCGTACTCTGGTGAGTAGTTTTGATGGCATTAATGGCGCGCCAGCATTTTCTCCCGATGGCAAAAAGTTAGCGGTTACATTGTCAAAGGATGGTCAGCCAGAAGTTTATGTCGTCGATATTGCTACCAAGACAACTCGACGCATTACAGAACATTACGCAATTGATACTGAACCTTCTTGGTTCCCAGACGGCAAATCAATTTTATTTACTTCTGAACGTGGTGGTAAGCCGCAGTTATATCGCGTAAGTTTAGATACAAATAAAGTCTCGCGTATGACTTTTGAAGGAGAATGGAACCTAGGTGGTTCAATTACCCCAGACGGTCGTAGTATGATTTTTGTAAACCGTACTAACGGTAAGTTCCATATTGCTCGAATGGATCTTGCAACACGCTTTATGCAGGTGCTTTCATCAACTCAACTTGATGAATCGCCAAGTGTTGCCCCTAATGGCACTATGGTTATCTACGGTACAACCCATCAAGGTAAACAAGTGTTAGCTGCTGTTTCTATGGATGGCAGATTTAAAGCAAGATTGCCTGTCGGCCAGGGCGAGGTGAAGTCACCAGCATGGTCTCCGTTTCTCTAAATAGATATTGATAAGGATTTAAAATGGATCTGAATAAGTTGTTTAAAGCTATGTTGGTTGCAGTTCCGCTTATGGCACTGGGTGCCTGTAGTTCAACTTCAGACTCGGAAACTGATGCTAGCGGTTCTATGAGTGGTACTGGTAGTGAATATGGTGCTGGTGGTGTTGAAACTGGTGGTGTAGCACCTGTGCTAAGTTCTGCAGAACAGCAGCGTTTAAAAGAACAGGAATTACGTCGTCAAAATATCATTTACTTTGATTTTGACCGCAGTGAAGTTCAAAGCGAAAATGCTGAAATTCTTCAAGCACACGGTAATTATTTAGTTGGAAACCCAAATGTTCGTGTTTTGATCGAAGGTCATGCCGATGAACGTGGTACTCCTGAATACAACATTGCACTAGGTGAGCGACGTGGCAAAGCGATTGCAAAGTATTTGCAGAGTATGGGCGTACAGCCTAGCCAAATGAGCGTAGTCAGTTATGGCGAAGAAAAGCCATTAGATTATTCTCGTAGCGATACTGGTTTTGGTAAAAACCGTCGTGGTGTGTTAGTTTACTAAATGTATGAAGAACAAGGCCAACCGTTATCGGTTGGCCTTTTTTAGGAGATAAAAATGAAACAAGCCATATTAGTTGCGGCAATGTTCTTCACTACTGTAACGGCTTGTGCCGCTCCAGCGCCTGTTGAAGATGTTGCAGGAGGTTCGAATGATGACAGAGTCTCAAGGTTAGAGCGCATCATGAAAGCAAAGCAACAAGGCGATTTTGAGATGCAACGTCGTATGGATGTATTGCAAAATGAGGTGTTGGATTTAAGAGGCATTACTGAGCAACAAAATTATCAAATGAATCAAATGTTACAGCGTCAACGACAGCTGTATGAAGATATTGCAAATCTTACTGCTCAGTCATCAACACCCGCTGCGCCAGTTCAAGCGGATGCCACTTCGGTCGCAGCAGCTAGTTCAACCTTGGGTGAAACAGGAAGCTATGAAGCCGCAGTGAATTTGGTCCTTAAAGAGCGCAAATATGATGAAGCAATCCCTGCTTTTCGTAATTTCATAGCCAAATACCCAGAATCAAATTATGCAGCTAATGCAAACTATTGGTTAGGCCAATTGTTGTACAATAAAAATGAATTCAGTGATGCTAAACAAGCATTTAGCACAGTGGTCAGTCAATTTGCAGATTCAAATAAGCGTGGTGACAGTTTGGTCAAACTTGGCATGATTGCAGAAGAAGAAAATGATCTTGCAGGTGCTAAAGCGCTTTATAACAAAGTTATCAAAGAGTATGCCGACAGTGCCTCTGCACGACTAGCTCAACAGCAATTATTAGCATTAAAAGGCTAGTTAAGCCAAAAAACCGCCTCTTAGTCTGTTTTTCATGCAAACAACAAGAAATTATACATTTGCGCTTGCATGAGAAATTGAAAAAGGTATTATAGGCGCCCTCAGAACGGCATAGCCTTTTGGGGGTGTTAGAAGGTAATTACTTAGTCTACAGTCTCTGTGTTTTAAGTTATGGCCTTTTAGTTACCAAGATGGGTCGTTAGCTCAGTTGGTCTTGAAATAGAGACAGTTGGCTTTTGTTCCCGTAAGAATATAAGTTCTTGCAAAACCAAGATGGGTCGTTAGTTTAGTTGGTCTTGAAATAGAGACAGTTGGCTTTTGTTCCCGTAAGAATATAAGTTCTTGCAAAACCAAGATGGGTCGTT
>NZ_JBEOPO010000016.1:0-101630 GCF_040310145.1 Shewanella sp. S1-49-MNA-CIBAN-0167
GAGTGTAATTTGTTTCATGGGGCTATGATGATCCCATTTGGGACAAAATCAAGCATTTTCAATGATCACGGGTATAGTCACTCTATCAACAAGAACCTAAATGTAGGGTGATAAATATGAATATCAGAACAACTCAATTAGCTCAGTCAATTTTATTAGTTAGCTTAATCCTATCGGCAAACGCCTTTGCTCATGCCGCAACTGATCAGGATGTCCTTGGTGGCACTATTAACGGTAAATTAACCTTTGCTTCTGATTATGTTTTTCGAGGTGAATCTGAAACCATGGATGGCGAAGTACCGGTGGTACAAGGTACGCTCAGTTGGGGCAATGAGCTTGGTTGGTATGCCGGCATGTTTGCTTCAAATGTTAAATTTTCCGACCCTAATTTAGAAATTGTCACCGCACCTTATATTGGTAAAGCGGGTAAATTTGGCGATAGCACTATCAGTTACGACGTCATGGTTTTCTCTTATCTTTATCCTGGCGCTTCATACTCTAATTATACAGAATTATGGATTAAGGTTGGCAAGCAATTCGGGCACGCTAATGTTCAACTAGAAGTAACTCCAACCATCGATGACTGGTTTGGTGTTGATGGTTGGCAAGGTGTTAACTATGCGGTTCATCCAAGCTACGCATTTGATAATGGTGTAAATTTTTCAGCCAGCATCGGTTATCAAGGTTTAGAGGGCGAAGGTGCAGAAGGCTGGGGACACTGGAACTTGGGTGTGAGTAAAGCTTATGCCGGCATCAATTTCGATGTTCGTTATCATGGCAGTACCATGGATAGCGATCATAAAGTGTATGGCACTCAAACAAAGATTTTTGATGACCGAGTGGTTGTTGGCATCAGCAAAAGTTTTTAAATTAAAAATATAACGTCTTTTATTGTGAATCTGTAAATATAATTGGATCTGGTTCTACATCTTTCCATTGTGTGATCCGGGTCCTTTTTATCAACCAATTTTGCTAGCTAGCACTCATTCCTTGAATATCGTTATAGGCAAATGTGAAAAGTTATGAATAATAACGACCATTATTAGCAACACTATTTGGATTGGACGATGGCACATACTGGTTTAACAAATACAGTACTCGTAGTTGACGATGAAGCGGTGATCCGCGCTCGATTAAAAGGCTATTTTGAGCGCGAAGGTTATCGTGTGCTTGAAGCTGGAGACGGCGAACAGATGTGGCAACAGTTTGCAAATCAACATGTCGATTTGGTGATGTTAGATATTAATTTACCCGGTACAGATGGTTTAAGCTTGGCACGCGAACTGAGAAGCCGTTCGGACGTGGGCATTATTTTAGTCACGGGTCGTGATGAAACTATTGATAAAATCGTTGGTCTTGAGATGGGCGCTGATGATTATGTGACTAAGCCATTTGAATTAAGAGAATTATTAGTAAGAGTTAAAAATTTGCTGTGGCGAATTTCGTTAGTCAAAAAAGCACAGCAAGACGTTGTAGACCAATTTGAAAAATGTGACGATATCATTGCCTTCGATCAATATATTCTTGAATTAAATAGTCGAAAACTGAGTTATGGTGACGAGGTGATTAAGCTGACTAAAGCTGAGTTCGAATTACTTACCGTCTTTGCATTGCATCCACAGCAAGTACTATCTCGTGAGCGATTAATGCAGCAAACAAGCCATCGTAATGAAGAGGTAAATGATAGAACCATAGATGTCATTATTCGCCGTTTACGAAACAAGCTACAGGCAGACCTGTTTGTGACAGTTCACGGAGAAGGTTATTTGTTTGCGACTAAGGTTAAAGATTAGTTTTGTGTTACGCGGTAAATGGGGTAAAAATTTGCAGGGGCTAAGCTGTTATTAAACATATCGAGTTGCACCTTTCCTTGTTCTAACGCCTGTATTTGTGGGCCAATATCACCAAATGATTGTGCTCCCTCAAGTAGTTTTACCATGATATCTATTGCCAACTTACCTTGTAACACCACTTGATCATCACTACTGAAAGCGACTTTATTACGATGCAGTCCGCGCAACGTCGCTGGCGATAAATAACTGCTCACAAGCTTTACTTGGCCAGTTAATTGTTTATGTTGCAATGTTCCTATTGCTGCTTCGATAGCAACTGCACTGCCTAGAATATAATCAGGAATGTGGTCGTTAAGCAGATTATGAAGTTGGTCACGATAAAGGTCACGATTATTGTCAGTATGACGAATTGACGAAACCACAATAGGACTATTGGTAATAGCATCTTGAATACCAAGCTCAACCCAATCGCTGCCGCCAACACTTTCTGGGCCTGTGAGTAGAGCGAGTTTTACTGGAGACGATGGAGGTGATTTTTTTACAGATTTGGCGATAAAGTGGCCAGCTTCCCAGCCCATTTGATACCAATTAACGCCTACACGAGTAGTAATAATCGGGTTATCGAGTCTATTCACTAACGCAATGATGGGCTTATTAATTTGGCCCGGGTATCGGTCAAGTAAATTGGGGGCCACAGCACCGAGTAAGATCGCATCGAACGGCTGATTAAGGCAGTATTCAAGTTGTTTTAGTTGTTGCTCTTTTCTGTAATAGCTACCGGCTTCAAATAATTCTAAATTAATGCCTAATTGGCTGGCTTTTGACACCAAACCGTAATCAATGCCGATCCAATAAGCGTCTTTAAGGTGAGGTACTAAGGCACAGATCCGCCAAGGCTTTTTGGCCGAGGTCAGTTGATTATATTGTATCGACTTTACTGTTTGGATTTTGGCATTAAAGGGCGTGCGCTGTTGTAATGTCCAGCTAGAATCGGATGTTGCTTCAGCAAGTAATGGTAATATCCCTAAGCCAGCTATGAGCATATAAATAAGTCGGCACATTATATTGTCTCGATTAAGGTTTCTGAAAAGAATAGCAAAAGAATTTTAATAATTATAACATTTTAAGGAATGACTGTGAGCACTTTATCACTATCAGGCAAGAGCTTAGTGGGTCGCCTTATGTTGGCATTCTGTCTGCTCGGGTTGTTACTATTAATGTTAGTTAGCCTTGGCAGTATTTCGCTTTATTGGGTAAAGCTTGCTGACCAATATCTATATGAAGAGGCATTACCCGCATCACAGGCCGCAAGGCAATTGATGCAGTCTTCTAATGGCTTGCTCGACAATGCCCAAGCACTTGAACGAGTGGAAGAAGAGGCACAACGCGTTTTCCTTGGGCGTAAGTTGTCACTGGAAAGCACTAATTTACTTTCCGCTATTAAACGACTCAATTCTTTAAATCTACAAAATCATGGTGTCGATAAAGATAAGCAATTAGCGCTATTAGCCGGCGAAATTATCCATGACTTATCGGTATTCGGCCGCCAAGTGGGTAAACGTTTAGTGTTGGCGGCTCAATTGAATAATAAAGGAAGCGCACTGGCGGAAGCGGCCAGTAAGAGTGGTGTTTTACTTGAAGCAGAACAAGCTGTGGTCGATTCAACCATTCTGGCTAAGTTGAGTTTAGCTTACCCTCAAGTGATAGGCGCTGAACAAAGTGCCCAACTTTTGGACTCCATCATAGAACAAGACTTGGATGTCCGTGAACGTTTAAACCGAGCTTTGGGATTGATCCATCACATTGCGTTAGTGGGGCAGTTATTACAGTCGCCAGAACAACAACTCGGATTAAATAACGTTCTCGACAGTATGGCTCGAGTACTTTCTCCAACAACTTATACGATTAATACTACTGGCGATAACTTACATAACGGCATCGAAGTGCCTAGCCCTTACACAGGTTCAGGCACGAGTGGGAAAATTGATTTAATGCCTCTGGAATTACTTAAAGGCTTAATTCGAGATCCCGTTAGGGCGACAGAGCTTGAGCACCAACTGATAATGTTAAGGGAAGTAAATGTTGGCTTAAGTTTGCAGCAGCAATATGCGCAATTACTAACGAAACAAAATGCGCAGCTGTTAACGCTGACGGATAAATTAGGCCAACTGAATAAGTCAGTCGATAGCGCAATGAAAGCACAACAGCTGCAGGCAGAACATGCCCGAAGTAATTTTTTACAGCAATTACTGTGGGCTAAATCAGGGCTGTGGGCGACAGGTATTTTGATGTTAATCATTATGCTGTTGGTCGTTTATCGGGTTATTTATAAAGGCATTGCTTTACGCCTAAGTGAAGCAACTGCAGCATTATCTCAATTAAGTCAGGGCAATACCGAAGTGGTACTTGATCCTCATGGAGACGATGAACTCACCGCGATGGCTGCAGCCATTGAAGCTTTTAAACAAAAAACCGCGCACAATCAAGCACTGCAATCTGAGTTACAACAAACGGCATCAGAATTATTTGCCCATAAAGCCTCACTCGAAAGTACTGTGCAGGCGCGCACACTCGAACTGGCTGAAACCAACCGTCAACTAGACGCTGAAGCCAAAGGGCATTCGACGGCTAGAGAGATGGCAGAGCAAGCTAGCAAGGCAAAATCGCTATTTTTAGCGACTATGAGCCATGAGATCCGTACTCCGTTAAACGGTCTTTTAGGCACCCTGACTTTACTGAGTCACTCGCCATTACCTCCAGCACAGAAACAAATGTTGGCATTATCACAATACAGTGGCACCTTACTGCAAAATGTACTTAACGATATTTTGGATTTTTCTCGTTTGGAGCAAGGTAAATTAACTAACGAGCCTCGAACTGTCGCACTTTGTGAGCTGCTTGATGAAGTGATGGCTATCATGTTAGCTGGCGCGGGATTGTCAGGTATATCGTTATATTTAGTTCGCGGTGATTTACCCAAATGGATAACGGTAGACGGACCCAAATTGCGCCAAGTGTTATTTAACTTGCTTGGCAATGCCATTAAATTCACGCCAGCAGGAGAGATTACATTACGGGTAAATGTGGTTGATAAACGATTAACTTTTGAAGTGGCAGATACCGGCGTCGGCATAAGTAAAAATGATATGAATCAATTGTTTATTGCTTATGGTGCGCAGCCTAATCAAGGCAGAACCAGAGGCACAGGCCTTGGGCTCGCTATTTGTAAAGAATTAGTCTCGTTAATGAATGAGGTTAATACTGCCAATCATTCTATTTGGGTTAAGAGTAAAGTAGCTGAAGGTTCCACCTTTGGTTTTAGTTTGCCATTGCACATCTGTGAGCAAGCACATGAGGTTATCTGTGCACAATTACCTAAAGTTGATCCTAAATGTGTACTCGTTATCGAAGACAACAAAGTCAATTCCATGGTGGCCCAAGGGTTTTTAGCACATCTTGGACATCATTCCGTACTGGCTGATAGTTGTGCGCAAGCAAGGGCGTTGTTTAACGTCGATAGTGCTTTGCAGTTTGACGGCATTATGCTTGATATTCAATTAGGCGATGGATCAGGGATTGAGTTATTAGTAGAGTTGAAGCATATCGCTAACGCGGCCCATAAAGACATCAGCATTGCCGCATTTACGGCACAAATTCAAGATGATGACATAAACGAGTATCAAGCCGCAGGCTTTGATGACGTATTAGCCAAACCGCTTAATATGAAGTTTTTAGCCCATTGGATCGGTGATGCAAGTGACAAATCAGCAATGAACAACAGCAACATGAATAAGTTAACCAAGATAGAGAAACATAAAGGCTTGACACAAACTGCCATAGATCAAAAACCATCACGCCGGAATGAAGACAATCAGCCTTTACTCAATGAAAAGCAAATTAATGAAGACTTACAATACCTTGGTAACACTGCTGTTAAAGAGATGTTAGCACTATTTAAAGTCAGTAGTACGGAACACATTAATGCACTCGCAGCTTTACCTGCAGATAGGGCAAAAGCGTTACATGCACTTAAAGGCAGTAGTGCCAGTATCGGCTTTATTCAGTTGAGTCAGTTGTGCAAACAATTAGAAAAAGATGGCATTAGTGCTGATTCATATCCGCTGCTTAAACAGGTGTGGCAAGCATCTATTAATGCACTTGAGTTGAAATTAGCCAGCTAAGTTGTTATAAATCATGGGCCTGGAATGTAGTTCAGTGTGGATAACCGTCACTCTATTTATCCTAAGCTCAAACATTACTTGTGAACTACCCCGAGACTTTCGCTACGCTCGGATCACGGGAATTTCTCGACGGATTAGATAAAAACACCGAGCTTGCTCGGTGTTTTTATCTGGATGAATTATCGCTTAGTCAAATAGATATCCTGTTACTGAGCTCCTTTTAGTGCTTCACAATCAGTTTCAACCCAAGCCAGAGTGAGGTGAGCAATAACAGAATAAAACTTACCAGTATCAACAGAGGTAAGCTTATCTACAAAACGGGGTAGCCAAGCGTGAAGATATTGGCTAATAAAGCTGAGCTGAGTGTTATCATCACTTGCGCAAGCTTGGTGGGCAACATACGCCAAAATAACGGCAATATGGTCTGCCGGTTCAGGGAATTCACTTTGAACAGCCAATTGGCTTTGCTGTAAATAGGTTTGCATTTGCTGATGTTGCTCACCAAACAACAGCACATCATCTTTGACAGCATGGGCATCGTTAAGATACAAACTGGCATAAGGGCTGGCGCTATGCTTTGTACCCACTAAAAATAGGCCACAATAATCGGCAGCAAGCTCTAATAAAGCATGATCAGTATTGACGCTGTTAAGGGTTGAATTAAGCACTGAGTTTATGGTTTCGATGTCTTGACTAAACAAGGGATCACTAGCCAATTGAGTAAAGAATGCCTGCGCCTGACTTGCCGTGAGCGCTTGTAATAGCTGTTGATCTAGCTCCTTTGCAAACAGTGATGAGAGCAGCTTATACACCATAGAACGACCCTGGTTCATTGGCGTGTTATACAATATCTTGTCATTCATCTATGTTATCTCCTGACCTTATTAAGGCCGTTAACTTAAGCGACAAGGATAAATCACTTGGCGCACAGTAATAATACTTACACGTTATAGCTGCGTTTCAATTGGGCCGCTAAATGAACTGACTTCAGGGACTTTACCTTGATATTTTTCGAAGTCGACCAAGCATGTGTACGCGGAGCAAGCTTGGGCAAGTTTCGATGTACCAATATCTTGCGTTAACGTATTAGGGTCGCCATAGCTGCATAATGCACCTATTTCACTGCCGCCTTGCTTGGTACCATCTTTGCCGACAGGGCCATACCAAGCCCCTTCATGAATTCGAATAATGCCACTAGGGAAGTTATCTGATACGACCGCCCCAGCCAATAGCTGGCCTCGGTCGTTAAATACTCGCACAATGTCGCCATCTTTAATGCCACGCTGTTTTGCATCGCTAGGGTTCAAGTACACAGGTTCACGGCCTTTTACGGCGTAAGTTTCTCGATATTGCTGCGACTCACACATTTGTGAATGTAAGCGTTTATCTGGGTGGCAAGATTGCATCCACATCGGGTGCTTATCTGAACCTGGGCCACCATGACTGCGCTCTGATTTTTCTATCCACGTTGGGTGACCGGGGCAGTCTTCGTAGTTAAAACGTGCTATTTTTCGACTGAATATTTCAATCAAACCCGATGGTGTACCCAGTGGGTTTATTTCGGGATCATCTCTAAAATCGGCATGACGTGTCCAAGGTTGGCCTTCACCAAAATGGACATAACCTTGTTTCCAGAAAGTGTCGAAATTTGGCATCTCAAACTTACCGGCATTATCGGCTTTACAGTCGTTATAAAGTTTTTTAATCCAGTCAAACTCCGACATGCCACGGGTATATTCTGTCTCTTTGTTCATTATTTTGGCAAAACGAGTAAATATTTCAAAATCGGACAAGCTATCAAATAATGGTTCAACCATTTTTTGCATCGCTAAAACACCACGGTTAGCGTAGCTGCCATAAACGTCAATGTCATTTCGTTCAAATGTGGTGCAAGCAGGTAAAACAATGTCAGAGAAACGGCAGGTTGCTGTCCAGTTAATGTCGACAGTGACCACACACTCAAGCTTTTGAAATGCTTGCTTCATCTTATTTCTATCTTGATGATGACTCCATGGATTATTACCTGAAAACACCATCATTTTGATATCAGGGTAAGTGACTTTTGAACCGTTGGCATCAATGGTTTTACCCGGTTCTAAAATGGCATCAATCCAACGTGCAACCGGAATGGTGCTACTCGCGCCTTTAAAATCATTGCTGTCGAATAACGGCTTTTGGCCGTCATCAAGATTGCGAGGAAATGCACCCGGGGCGGCAGCACCGGACGCTGGAACACCAATGCTGGAGTAGTGATGGCCGTAGCTGATACCGCCTCCAGGTAACCCTATTTGGCCAATCATAGTGGCAAGCACCGCCGCCATCCAATAAGGTTGTTCACCGTGTTGTTGACGTTGAATACACCAACCCATCATGATTTGAGTACGACCTTGGGTCATTACTTTGGCTAAGTCACGTATAATTTCAGGGCTAACACCAGTAATTTTGCTGGCCCACTCGGGTGTTTTCGCAACGCTATCTGACTCGCCTAAAATATAAGGTACGAATCTGTCAAAACCAAGGCTGTAACCTTCAATAAACTTTTCATCGTGTAACTTACTGGTGATCATTTCATGGGCAATACCCAGCATTAATGCAACGTCAGTTTGTGGGTTAACGTAAAGTTGTTCACATCCTAAGTATTTTTGGGTTTTGGTCACGACGGGGTCGATACTGATCACCCGGATCTTACCTTGTTTCACTTTTTCTTTAAGCTCAGCAAGATAGGCAAATGATTCATGAGTTTCGGCGTTCCAACCCACTTGCAGGTTTTTATAGGGATCATTGGACCACAAAATGATGGTATTAGATTGCTCAAGGATCAACGGCCATGAAGTACCTTGGGCATAAACTTCTGTTGAGCCTAAAATATAAGGCAAAATAGTTTGGCCAGCACCCGTTGAGTAGTCACCAATTTTTTTGACAAAGTTACCGTGCATACCAACAGCGCGTTGCATATGACTGGTACATGAATGCAGCTGCCCAGTTGCGCGCCAGCCTGTTTGACCTGCGTGCAGTCCTGATGGACCGTATTGAGTTTGCACCTCATCAAGTGAATCTTTAAACAGGGTTAGGGCTTTATCCCATGTAACACGGACAAAGCGAAAGTCACCGCGCTGGGTCGTATCACTTTTATGACCTTTCAATAAAAAATCTAAGCGCACCATAGGGTAGCGAACCCGCGATGGATTGTAGACTAAGCCTTTAACGCCATTGATCATGTCGGTAGGATATTTGTCTAATTCAAATGGAATGACTTGGTCAATGACCCCATTTTTACGCTTCATTTTGAAAGCACCAAAGTGCGAACCCGTAGTAAGCCAGTCGTCACTTGCTTTAGTGCCCGCAGTTGCCAAAGCATTGAATGACGCCAACACTGATGTACTGCTTAGTCCCACATAAGAAGTCGCCACTAAGCCTTTAAGAAAATCTCTTCTGTTCATGATGATATCCTATTAATGCGCTGACTTATCGAAAGTAGATGAATGCTCTTGTAAGTACTTTTGTACAAGCGCTTGAGTATCTTGATCCATGTTGACGAACGCAATCATGCCTTGAAACATGCCTGGCCAACTATTGGCATCAAAGTGTGCTTCTGCCGGCTGGGTATGGCAAACACTACAACTGCTAGTATAGGTATCCCGTGCATAGTCCCAAAGTGGCTGTAAATCGTTGACAAGATAGTCTGAGTCGGTCCAAATTTTGGCTTCAACACGTTGCCAGGTTAACCCCGTCATCGGATCTTGTTTTTCTTCGAAGACCTCCATTACGCCATCTTCCAACGCCGCAGCTTTTGTGAGTTGAGCAGACAGAATATTAAGACCGAAATCGAAATAAATTACTCGACCAGCACCAATGTTTTTACGCCAACCATTAATACCAACTTGTACACGACTGCCATTGGTTTCAAGTACCGTCACTTTAGTGGCAATGTTTAATGTGCCTGCTTCAACATCTGTTTTTTGATTAAAATAAAGCGGTTTGGTCAAGGCGGTAAAGTACTGAGCACCAACCACAAGACCTGTTTCGCCAGATCCGACTTGTGCAATGAGTTCAGGTGCGCGCGCAGTCCCCATATCAGGAAGCTTGTGCGCAATGCCTTTATGGCAATCAACACAACTTTGATTGGTCTCAGCGGCTCGTTTCATTTGCTTTTGTGCCAGCTTTGACATGTCACCCCACTTCATAGAGTCGTAGTTATGACAATTTTTGCAGGCTAATGAATCATCCCGATCGAAGCGTTTCCACTCTCGGCTAGCCATTTCTAGGCGTTTTGCTTCAAACTTTTCTTCGGTATTAACCGTTTGCATTAACCAGCCCCACATATCATGAGAAGCTTCAATTTTTCGACCAATTTTACGGCTCCAGTTATGGGGCACGTGACAGTCTGGACAAGTGGCACGAACACCAGAGTGATTTGACCAATGCACGGTTTGCTGCAGTTCTTGGTATGGCTTGCTTTCCATACTGTGGCAGCTGATACAGAATTCTTCTGTGTTGGTCAGTTCTAGTGCAGTATTAAAACCACCCCAGAAAATAATCCCCATCAAAAAAGCCGATAGGCTAATTGTGCCTAAGGTAAGATATTTGGCTGGTTGGTTAAGTGTTCGCCAAATGTTGATAAACCATTTCATAACAGCATCCCTAATAAGATTGACTCATGATTTTCGAGGATTAGTGTGCGACAACGCCACCAAATGCTTGGATCATCCAAATGACAAAACCGTAAGCGCTAATGCTGGTGATTGTGATGATTGGAAAGAGTAAAAAAATGATAAATCCAAGTGCCTTTAACTCCTTAGATTTCACTTTTCTAGGGGGTTCTGCTAAATCTTTTGTTGTCATAATGTGCTCACTTAAATAATTACCTTTGCTGATGCCAGCTATATTAGATAACAATTGTTAATGGCACTCAGACTGTAGATGAATGAACGCAGACAATATGTGAAAGATTATGAACAGACGAAGTGAAGCCAACGAGGAAATAACGACAGTGGATAATTGGAGGGTAGGTGAGCGACAAAAGTGATGCATAACAGGATAAAATAGCTGTTTTGGTCATATGACCGTGGTTGTCTCTAATATTATCTGAGCAACAATAGCCATGACATATGAATAGTGTCCTTAGAAATTCAGACGCTTAAGTGCGATAACTAACACAGAGAATTGGATCTATTCTGGTAACAGAGAGAGTGAACCATATTGTGCACTTACCCTAAGATGGGTCCGGCTTATGTTCTTGCAAGAATTGTTTAACTATTAATACCGTTGATTGCGGATCTTCCTCATGAGGTACATGGCCTAACTCATCAAACACCACCAGCTCGCTGTTGGCTATATCGTGATTAAACTGGGTGCCATACTTAGGCGGAATTAACTTGTCTTTGGCTCCCCATATTATCAATGTTGGTACATCAATCGTGTTAATCTTATCCATCAAAAGTCCTGGTAATGTTTGTTTAAAGCGCGCTGTCAAGGCGTCACGATTACCTTGTCGAAGCGATAGTTCGTAGTATCGGTCAACTAATTCATCGCTGACCAAATCAGGATTACCGTAGACATTCTTAACACTGCGAGCGATCAGTGATTTAGGTAACACATTTTTTAACAACACACTGGTTAGCGGATTTTGTGATAATGTAAATGCCAGTGGTACCGAGTCTGGTTCAAAAGGGTATCCACTGGAATCAACCAACACTAATTTTGACACTCTTTGTGGATACCGCACCGCAGTCGCCCAAGATACATAACCCCCTAAAGAGTTACCCGCTAAGACGCATTTTTGTATCTTTAATTCATCGAGCACTGCAGCAACAACATCAGCGTAATGTTCAATGCTGTAATTATTGTCAGGATCGGGCCCGGTCAATCCAAATCCCGGTAAGTCGAAACGAATGACTCTGCGTTGTCCTTTTAATGCGTCTACCCAACCATCCCAAGTATGCAAAGACGCACTCGTGCCATGGATTAACACTATGGGTTCTAAATCAGACTTTGACCCTTCATCTCTTAAGTGAATATTCATCCCTGCAATATTAACAAGCTGCGAAGGGGGTTGAGCCCAGCGTTGACTCAGCTCTGCCACTGACTTGTCCGGCGCTTGATTAAGATAAATAAAAATTGCCAGGCAGGCTAAAAGTACCAACAACAGATATAAAAAATATTTCAACAATCCGAACATTTGTGGACCTTATTTTTGTTATAGATCGAATGCTAATAAACATTAACAGCAGTGATCGTTAGGTTACATTGCCATTTAAGACTAAATTGTAAATGAAATAAATCTTTGCTGAGCAGGATCAAATAATGGCAGCCAAATAGTTATAATAATGTTAACTACAGGCTTGCAGCATACACAATGACATTTGTTATCACAATATACCCACGACAAGATGAAATAGGCTGTCTCAAGTGCAAACAATAGAATGTGTTTATAGAAAAGTGTTTATGAACAAGCGTTAGCCTGAGTAATAGCATGATATGACCGTTTTAAGGGCATAGAGGCGATCTCTGATAGTGCTCGTATTGACGTACTACTTACTTCTTTAATAAATAACTAGGCATCATATTATTGATAAGTGTTGCATCAGTCGTATAAATTTAACTACAACATTGTTATAGTAAAAGCCTCTTAGTTTAGTGGACATCATGTATGCTAAAAATTTTGTTAAATATAGCGATTATATTATCACTAGTAGGGCAACTGTTTATGCCTAGCTATGCTATGTCTAACGAAATGACTATGTCTACTGAAATGACTATGTCAGGCTCGCAATCGAGCAATCTGCACCCATCAACCATGATAGACATCGACTGCGACAATTACGTTCACAACGATAACTGTTGTTCAGACAATATAAGTCAATGCATAAGTCAATGCATTAGTCATTGCCATGCCATAGCTCATGCTTTTATGTTGTTTTCGGGCGAAGAGCTTACCGCTATACGGTTAACTGGCGCCAAAGTTAGCCTAGCTTTATGGGTATCAACACCTACCACTCTAACAAACCAAAATCCACCTCCGATAGCGTAATTCTTTATTCAAATTAGTCACCCACATTAATTTATAAAGATTATTGTTGCTGTAATTAACAGCATCAACACTTAACGGAGTTCATCATGAAAAAATTTATTGCTATTTCACTTCTCTCTATCGTCAGCTCAGTATCAATGGCTGCAACTATCTCATTACCTGACAATTTAATTTTTACTGCGGTCGATGGTAAAACCTTACAAAACAAGAGCCAAATAGACATTGCACCTGGTCAACATTTAATTCAAATACAGTATTATGACGTGTTCAGACCTGGGGTAGATGATACTGATATCATTAAATCAGATGCACTATATTGGATCTATAATCTGGCTAAAGATGAAGATATTCAAGTGAAAACAAAAGAGGTTCTGTCCTCCACCAGTGCAAAGAACTTTATCAAATCACCCCTGATAACATTAGATCGCGCCAATATAAAAGGTGAAACCGTCAAGTTAGTTAATCACGAAGAGTTAATGGCTATCATCATGAAACAACATAGTAAAATGATGCAGCAGTAACCGTTAAATAATAGGGCACTCAAAATGTGCCCTATTATTTTAATATTCAAAACCTGCTTGACCTGTGTGTAAGACATAGGTTTATAGTCAAACTATCGTAACGATTAACGTTTGCTTTAGGAGGCAGTATGAAAGTGAATCAACTTGCTAATGAATTAGGTATCACCGCCGACACAGTGCGCTTTTACACTCGTGTCGGATTACTTAATCCAAATAAATCTCCTGTTAATGGTTATAAAATATATGACCATAAAAATAAGTCTCGAATGCAATTTATCTTAAGTGCTCGCACGCTTGGCTTTTCCGTTGAAGAAATCAAAGTGATTTTTTCCAAAACCGATCATGGCGAAAGTGCATGTCAACTTGTACGAGCGCTAGTAAAACAAAAATTGGCTGAAACAGAAAAACAATTTAATGAAATGGTCAAATTAAGAACTAGGCTTTCAGAGGCCGTTGAAGAATGGTCAACCATGCCAGACAACTTGCCCACAGGAAATATGGTTTGTAATTTAATTGAGGCGACAAATCAAGCGGAAAGCACCACAGTAACCGCTACTCAGCAGGACAAGATGAAATTAACGTCAAAGGAGGTTAAGTAATGAATCAAAAAACAAACTCGCCTATGCAACTCAATATCCTCGGCGCCGGTTGCGCCAGTTGTGTTGGCAAAATTGAAAAAGCGATTAAAGCCGTCGACGGTGTTGATTCGGCAGACATGAATTTTGCCGACAGAACGGTACTTGTTACTGGTCAAGCTTCTGCTGAGTTGATGATAAAAGCGGTAGAAAGTGCCGGTTACAACGCGACACAAATACAGGCTGATTCAGCAGAAGATGCCATGGATGAAAAAGAACAGGCCGATTTACACTATTATAAAAGTTTATTGCGCCATACCATTATAGCGTTGTCTGTTGGTATTCCACTGATGATTTATGGACTTTTCATCGGTGAAATGACGGTGACAACCCCTGTTGAGCAAATGGCGTGGGGATCCGTTGGTGTCGTTACACTGGCAATCATGCTGATATCTGGTAGGCATTTTTATATCGGCGCATGGAAATCATTTTTAAACCATAACGCTAATATGGATACCCTTATTGCATTAGGTACGGGTACGGCTTGGATATATTCAATGCTTATTGTTGGATTTCCTGAATGGTTCCCCGAGATGGCAAGGCATGTTTACTTTGAAGCTACCGCAATGATTATTGGTTTAATTAATTTAGGCTTGGCGCTAGAAGTTAAAGCGCGCGGTAAAACCTCTGAAGCCATTAAGCGTCTTATTGGCCTGCAAGCCAAAACAGCTAGAGTTATCCGAGATGGAAAAGATGTCGATATCGATATTGCCAATGTATTACTCAACGATCACGTTAGAGTACGTCCAGGCGAAAAAATTCCAGTAGATGGTGTGGTTATTGACGGTAAAAGTACCATTGATGAGTCAATGTTAACCGGTGAACCAATGCCCGTTGAAAAAAGAGTTGATGACGATGTAGTCACTGGTACCTTAAATAAGTCAGGCTCAATCATATTTAAAGCCACTCGAGTCGGTAAAGATACGGCATTGGCGCAAATCATCAATATGGTCAAGCGCGCACAAAACTCTAAACCACCAATTGGCCGTTTGGCTGATGTGATATCGGCTTACTTTGTGCCAGCCATTATGATCATCGCCATTGTTAGTGCCATGGTGTGGTTTAACTTTGGACCAGAGCCATCGACCGTATTTGCAATTGTTTCCGCAACAACGGTATTAATTATTGCTTGTCCTTGCGCGCTAGGGTTAGCCACGCCAATGTCTGTAATGGTAGGCGTGGGTAAGGCCGCTGAATCGGGCGTGCTTATTCGTAACGGTGAAGCATTGCAAACAGCGTCAAAAATCACTGCAATGATTTTAGATAAAACGGGCACCATTACCGAAGGTAAACCCCAAGTCACCGATATTATTCTCGTCAATACCGACAGCGAAGAGCAGGTATTATCATTGGCTGCTGGGATTGAAAGTCACTCAGAACACCCACTAGCGCAAGCCATTGTTGAAAGTGCCAATGCCAGAGCAATTGAAATGACTAAAACAGAGCACTTTAATGCCATTTCGGGTAAAGGTGTTGAAGCCACGGTGGATGGGGAAATATTACTGTTTGGTAATCAAAAACTGATGCAAGACAAAAATATTGATATTGGTTTTAATGAAGCTAAGGCCCAAGTATTAGCAGAAGAGGCTAAAACACCTATGTATTTGGCGCTTGCAGGGCAGCTGCTTGCCATTATAGCCGTATCAGATCCTATAAAACCGGATTCGGTGGCTGCTATCGCGAGACTTAAACGTAATGGCATTAAAGTGATTATGTTAACTGGTGATAATAAAGCGACCGCAGCTGCAGTGGCTAAAAAAGTGGGTATTGATGACTTTTTCGCCGAAGTGATGCCTGAAGATAAAGCCAATAAAGTGGCCGAACTTCAACGTCACAATGAAGTGGTTGGTATGACAGGTGATGGGATTAACGACGCGCCAGCGTTGGCGTTAGCCGATGTTGGGTTCGCGATTGGTACGGGCACCGATGTCGCGATAGAAAGTGCCGATATCACCTTAATGCGCGGTTCACTTCATGGATTAGCCGATGCCATTGCTATTAGTAAAGCAACGCTGCGCAACATTAAACAAAACTTGTTTGGGGCATTTATTTATAACGCTGCGGGTATTCCCTTAGCGGCAGGAGTGCTTTATCCGGTATTTGGTATTTTGTTAAATCCAGTGATTGCAGGTGCTGCCATGGCTTTCTCATCGCTTACCGTAGTGAGTAACGCGAATCGATTACGTTTATTTAAAGCTAAAGAACACTAAGAGGCCCAATATGATTATTAATTTACTTTGTCTCGCGCTAATCGGTTTCATTGTTTGGTGGTTTTGGTTATACAAACCGTCAAATGAAGCCAGCGTTGATGCCACCACATCGATTCTGGTTAAAGATGGTGTGTATTCGCCAGCAAGAATTAATATTGCCGCCAATACACCGACTGAAATAACCTTTTTACGCCAAGATAAATCGGGGTGTTCAGCCACGGTATTGCTACCCGACTTAGAGATTAGTCAGGATTTGGCGTTGGATAAACCGACCACGATAGCATTACCTGCACTGGAAAAGGGCGAGTATCCGTTTCATTGTCAGATGCAAATGTATAAAGGGGTGTTGGTCGTTGAATAATCATATGGAGTCGACATTCATCCCTTAAGAGAAGGTGTTGTAATGATGAAAACAACAAAACCAGTCACTTATATCTAGTTGATTTTAGCCGTATGCCCATCACTGAGGCGGTTGGTATTCAAAGGGTCTCGTCGACCTTATAAATTGGCTACGGCGTTGGCATAAACCACCGCCAAGGTCTACAGTCAAACTGAGGTGAGATCTTTATAGATGCGTTTTATGCTGTAAATTACCGGTTGGCACCCCAGTCGATGAATAAACACGCATTCGGCTATGGGGAAAACTATAGATGTATTTAATATCAAACGTTTACATTGCATACATAAGTCATTCCTACTTGATTTGTTACTTATAAATGTGACCTAGGTCAGGTTGTTTAACGTTAAAATTCATTACAATTAGCTAAGATGATTTACGCTAGTTGAGTGTAAATTATTATCAGTAATATTGGAGTTATATTTTGGTTGGTAAGCGATTTATCACAGTAATCTTTATCTTGATGACATTTGTCAGCCAAGCTTTTGCGTCTGTGATTTTGCCATGTCCCTCTAATATGAACTCAATGCTAAGTACATCTAATGTCATTACGACCGATACCAGCACTACTGCGACTAACGCTTGCCATCATCAATTAATGTCTGACACTGATTTAGTTAACAAAACAACCAGTGATACTTTTGATTGTTGCGATAATCAATGTGACTGTCCTATTGGTAGTTGCTTTTCAATTGCGCTAGAAATGATGACAATTCAATCAGTAACGCTCTCTAATGTGAGTCGTTTTATACCTAGTTTGACTCAACATACCATCCCACAATTCAACGTTTCTTTATATCGCCCTCCTATAGTTATTAGTTAGCTAGGAATGGTTTGATCAATTTCTGATCTCCTTCCTTCTCATTTATCTTTTTTAAAATAAATTAACGAGATATTACCTTTTTTCGAATTAAATTCGAATATAGGTAACTAATTTGGAGGCTTTATGTCTTTAATTTCCAAAAGGCTGGGTGGCATTTACGCCCCAAATTTTTTCATAGCAATGCTGTTACCGCTATTAAAAATAAAAAAGGGATTGAGCGTCGTTATCGCTCTTGTCATAACGCTATTTCAAAATATAACTCTGTTTTTCATGCATATGTCCCGGCAAAGTTTATCTAGCAAATTTTGCAAGAAGCTTATGCTGACTATGTGTTTGGCTTGTCAGTTCCCGCAATGCCAATGGCAACGTCAGCAATGGACATTGGCGATAAAGTTAGGCCATATCAAGTTTGATTACTTAAAAATGATGGTGCTAGCGAAGTTTATGTTGCTGACAATTAAAGCAAGAAGCTGTGTCAGTGAGTATAAATTTGCGGTCAATTCAAGTAAGGAGCAATACCAGTGATTAAAAGTAAAAATCATAGCAAAGGGTGGGTAATGGTTGGCTTGGGGCTATTAACCATGAGTAGCTTGACTGTTTTTGCAGAGCCGTTATCTCAAAAGGCTGAAATACTTTCTTTTGAGCAAGCGATTAGCGTTGCACAAAAGAACGACCCTTGGCTAAAAGGAAATCGTCATCAACAAAGTGCTATTGAATCTTTAAGTATTGCTGCTGATACATTGCCTGATCCAAAAATTTCTGTTGGTTTGGTTAATATGCCTACCGATAGTTTTAATTTTAATCAAGAAGGTATGACGCAATTTAAAGTCGGTATTAGCCAAGTGATCCCTCGAGGTGACACTCTGGAACTCACCAGTCGTCAATTAAAGATCAAAAGCCAAGGGTATCCCTTTCAACGAGAAAACAGAGAAGCGCAAGTTGCGTTAACCGTGGGGCAATTATGGCTTGATGCTTATCGTGTACAACAAAGTGTTGTCTTAATTGAAAAAGATCGTTCGTTATTTTTACAATTAGTAGACATTACCGAGGCGAGTTATTCAGCTGCTTTAGGGCGAACCCGACAAACCGACATTGTTCGTGCGCAGTTAGAATTGACTAATCTAGATGCACGTTTGGATGTGTTAGCACAAGAGAAAAATAAATTTGAAGGACAATTGTCACAATGGTTATCCGATTATTTATCAGGGCTTGATGATCCGCTATCGACTCATTTAGCACTGCATGACATTAATTTAGGCAAACAGATCCCACAAATGGATTTGCAACAGAGTGAGCTAGTTTATGCTGATAAATGGCACAAACCTGAACAATTAATAAGCTATTTTGCTCAGCACCCTGCGGTTATCGCTTTAAATAAAAGAATTGAAGCGACTAAAACAGGCATTGCGTTAGCGAAACAGAAATACAAACCTGAATGGGGTGTTAACGCAGGCTTTGGTTCTCGCGGTGACGATCCTACCGGTAATAGTCGTGCTGATTTAATGTCTGTAGGGGTAACGTTTGACTTACCATTTTTCAAGCAAAACAAGCAAGATCAAGATGTTAAATCAGCAATATCACAAACTGAATCGATAAAAACTGAAAAGCTATTATTACTTCGTCAGTTGCTTAGTAACTATTCGACGGCCAAAGGGCGTTTGTTACGACTTAATGATCAACAACGGCTTTATCGAGAAAAATTATTACCACAAATGTATGAACAAGCAGAAGCTTCTTTAACCGCTTATACCAATGATGACGGTGATTTTTCTGAGGTTGTTCGAGCTCATATCGAAGTACTCAATGCTGAAATTAGAATTTTAACCTTAGATGTAGCACAACAAAAAATTCTATTAGAATTAAATTATTTATTTATTGGTGCAAATAAAGCGACCCGATAAATTGCCAAATACGGAGAAAGACATGAGTTCAAGTAATAAATCCCAAATGAAGGGTGTAGTGATCGGTGCCGTAATTGGTGCTGTTGTAACATTAGGTGCCTATACTGCATTTGCGCCATCGGATCAGGCTAGTTCTGCGGGGGGTGAAAGTAGTGAACCTGCGAAGGAAAAACCTTTGTATTGGGTCGCGCCAATGGATGCTGATTATAAAAGTGATAAACCGGGTAAGTCGCCAATGGGTATGGAGCTGATCCCTTATTATGGCAATACTGGTTCTGGCCCTGATGAAGGAAAAGGCACCATTCGTATTTCCCCTGATGTTATTAATAACTTAGGGGTACGTACTGTCAATGCAGCATACCAACCATTGCATATGCAAATCGATACTGTGGGTTATGTTGCCTGGGATCAAGATGCTTTAGTCCATATTCACCCGCGAGTAGAGGGCTGGGTTGAAAAACTTTACGTTAAAGCAATTGGTGACCCGGTTAAAAAAGGTCAACCTCTATATGATATTTATTCGCCTGAATTAGTAAATGCCCAAGAAGAATTATTATTGGCATTAGATCGCAGCAACCAACGTTTGATCACCGCCGCGGAAAATCGTTTAGTTTCGTTACAGATCCCGAAATCAGCCATTATTCAATTAAAGAAAACCAAAAAAGTCCAACAGAATATTACTTTTTATGCGCCACAACAGGGTGTCGTGAAAAACTTAAAAATTCGTGAAGGTTTCTTTATCCAACCAGGCTCAACCATGATGTCGATTGGCGATTTAGCTGAGGTATGGGTTGAAGCGGAAGTATTTGAGCGCCAATCCGGACAAATAAAAATCGGTACTCCTGTAACCATGACGTTAGATTATTTGCCGAGTAAAAAATATAACCTTAATGTCGATTATATTTACCCAACCTTAGACCCTAAAACACGCACAATGAAAGTAAGGATCCGTGTAGACAATAAAAATGGCGACTTTAAACCCGATATGTTTGCACAAATTAGTCTGCACACCTCGGGTGATGAAAGTGCGCTATTAATTCCCAAAGAAGCCTTAGTGCGAACTGGGCACCAAGATCGGGTGGTATTAGCACTAGGTCAAGGTAGCTTTAAAGCCATTGAAGTTAACGTTGGCCGTTTTGATAGAGATAATGTGGAAATATTATCAGGCTTAGCCGCCGGTGAAAAAGTGGTTACCTCTGCACAATTCTTACTCGATTCAGAATCAAGCAAAACCTCTGACTTTAAGCGTATGAACCATGAACAAGCTAGCAAGGCTAGTAAGGACATGGAAGGTATCGATCATAGCTCAATGGAAGGTATGGTTCATAGCTCAATGGAAGGTATGGATCATAGCTCAATGGCCGGTAAGGATATGAAAAAACAGATACCTTCAGCCATGGTTAACGGTACCGTTAAATCAGTTATGGTTGCACACCGAATGGTGAATGTTGACCGAGAAGCTATTGTCGATTGGGATCGTCCTGCCGCTAATGTTGATTATATTGTCAGCGAAGATGTCGATATGACGTTATTTACCGAAGGTGCTTACGTGATGTTTACCTTTGAAATTCGAGAGGGTGACTTTGTTATTGTTAGCGCCATGGCAATGGCGGCACCTGAAGGTTCAGTTAACGAACAAGGCGAGGGTCAATAATGATAGCTAATATTATTCGCTGGTCTATTGCAAATAGATTTTTTGTGATGCTAGGCACATTGGTCATTATGGGGTTTGGCATATATTCAGTCAAAAACACCCCGATAGATGCCTTACCGGATCTGTCCGCTGTGCAAGTTATTGTCAAAACATCTTTTCCAGGCCAAGCGCCACAAGTGGTAGAAGATCAAGTCACTTATCCGTTAACAACGGCAATGTTGTCGGTGCCGGGTGCGGAAACGGTTCGAGGTTATTCATTCTTTGGTGACTCATATGTGTATGTTATTTTTGATGATGATACCGATATGTATTGGGCGCGTTCTCGGGTGCTTGAATATTTAAGCCAAGTAGCGCCAGATTTACCGGCGGCGGCTCGTCCACAACTAGGACCTGATGCCACCGGTGTAGGTTGGGTTTATTTATACTCGTTAGTGGATAGAACAGGTAAACATGATTTAAGCCAATTACGCTCTTTACAAGACTGGTTTTTAAAGTATGAACTACAAACGGTAGCGGGTGTTTCTGAAGTTAGTACTCTTGGCGGTATGGTTAAACAATACCAAGTACAAGTTAATCCGGATAAATTACGTGCCTTTGGTTTTTCGCTTTCTCATATTCAAAAAGCTATTAAACGTGGTAACCAAGAAATTGGTGCTTCGGTAATTGAAATGGCAGAAGCTGAATATATGCTGCGCGCTACCGGTTATATTGAAAGCGTTAAAGATTTAGAGAGTATTCCCTTAGGTGTTAACGATGATGGTACGCCAATATTGCTCAAAGATGTGGCAGACATTGGTACTGGTCCACAAATGCGCCGTGGTATTGCCGAACTTAATGGTGAAGGCGAAGTCGTTGGCGGCATTGTGGTCATGCGTTTTGGCGAAAATGCACAAGATGTTATCAACCGTGTTAAAGCAAAGCTTGAGAAATTAAAAAATGGTTTGCCTGAAGGGGTCGAAATTGTCCCCGTGTATGATCGTTCTTCATTGATCGAACGCGCAGTTAATAATTTAGGTTTTAAATTACTGGAAGAATTTGCAGTAGTTGCACTGGTTTGTATGGTGTTTTTATTTCATGTGCGCTCAGCATTAGTGGCCATTGTTAGTTTACCTATCGGTATTTTAATGGCCTTTATTGTTATGCATGCCCAAGGATTAAACGCCAATATTATGTCATTAGGGGGTATTGCCATTGCGATCGGTGCGATGGTTGATGGTGCTATTGTAATGATAGAAAATATGCATAAACATATGGAACGAACACCGCTCACTAAACAAAACCGATGGCAAATTGTAGCAGATTCGGCTGCGGAAGTTGGGCCAGCATTATTTTTCAGTTTGTTGATTATCACAGTCAGTTTTATGCCAATATTTACCTTAGAAGCACAAGAAGGTAAAATGTTTGCTCCATTAGCCTTTACTAAAACGTATGCGATGGCGGCTTCAGCGATTTTAGCTATTACCTTAGTGCCAGTATTAATGGGTTACTTTATTCGCGGTAAAGTGTTACCTGAGCATAAAAACCCGATAAATAGATTCTTGACTGCCATTTATATGCCGGCATTAAAAACCGTTTTGAATTTCCCTAAAACAGCCATATTTATTGCGCTGTTATTACTGGGTGTTGGTGCGTATCCGCTTGATAAAATTGGCAGTGAATTTATCCCTCCATTAGATGAAGGTGATATAATGTATATGCCAACCACCTATCCATCATTATCTATTGGTCAAGCACGGCAGTTACTACAGCAAACCGATAAGTTGATTAAAACGGTACCCGAAGTTAAAACCGTATTTGGTAAAATTGGTCGTGCCGAAACGGCAACAGACCCGGCACCGCTTACTATGATCGAAACCTTTATCCAATTAAAGCCGCATGAGGCGTGGCGAGAAGGCATGACGACAGCAAAATTGATCAAAGAGTTTGATGCTTTAGTTAAATTGCCAGGGTTAACCAATGCTTGGGTGATGCCGATTAAAACTCGTATCGATATGTTAGCAACGGGTATTAAAACCCCCGTGGGTATTAAAGTGGCTGGCGCTGATTTAAATGTTATTCAAGGCATAGGTAAACAGCTTGAAGAAATTTTAGCAAAGGTTCCTGGTACTGCCTCGGTTTATTCTGAGCGTGTTTCGGGTGGTCGCTATGTAAAAGTTGATATCCAACGAGAAAAAGCAGCGCGTTACGGTTTAAATATTGCTGATATTCAGCAAGTTATTGCAACCGCTATTGGCGGCATGAATATATCTCAGACCGTTGAAGGATTAGAGCGATATCCCATTAACCTACGTTATCCGCAAGATTACCGTAATTCACCTGAAAAATTAGCCGCTATGCCAATAGTCACACCCAGTGGCCAGCGAATTCCGCTAGGTGATGTTGCCAACGTGTATGTTGAAGATGGCCCTCCAGCCATTAAAACTGAAAATGCCCGTTTAAATGGTTGGTCGTATGTTGACATTGAAGGCATAGATATCGGGACTTATGTTGAAAATGCACAAAAAGTGGTTAATGAAAAATTAGTATTGCCAGCAGGTTACTCAATCAAATGGGCGGGTCAATATGAATATATGCAACGTGCAAAAGCGAAACTAATGTATGTAGTTCCGTTAACCTTAGCGCTTATCGTTTTCTTGCTTTACTTAAATTTCCGAAATGTAATTGAAGTATTGATGATTATGGGTACTTTGCCAATGGCAATGATCGGCAGTGTTTGGTTAATGTACATTGAAGGTTATAATTTTTCGGTGGCAGTCAGTGTTGGTTTTATCGCCCTGGCGGGGGTCACGGTTGAGATCGGGGTAATTATGTTAGTTTACTTAAATCTTTCGTACCGAGAGATGTTAAAAGATCACCAGGAAAAAGGGTTATCTACTAATCGTGATGATGTCTTTAAAGCGGTATTAGAGGGTGCAGCTTTGCGTATTCGCCCTATTATGATGACCGCGGCGGCCATTATTGCCGGCTTACTACCGATTTTATATGGTACAGGCACTGGTTCTAAGGTAATGAGTCGTATCGCTGCTCCTATGGTGGGCGGTATGGTAAGTTCGGTAATTTTAACCTTGTTAATACTGCCCGCGTTATTTTTCTTGTGGCGTGCTTCAGGATTAAAAAAAGCAGACTAGTGTAGGTGGGGGGTTAACCCCCACTTGGTTAAGATGTTAATAAATAACAGTCAATACCCGTCTACAATATTTTATAGGGGGGTATTTATTTACGTTATACCCAAGTGAATTTTAAAATACGTTGAGTTTATTTGGCTATAAAAATATTAAGGGCAAGGGAAATAGATGAGTGTCGGTCTCTTGAACAGATCATATAAGGACTGGCCTAACGCCAATATAGCTTTGGCTATCGGCTATCCAGCCACTCTTTCATACTATTTATCTGAGCCTTGCAAAATGTTATTCAAGCTCACGATGCCGGTCCTTGTTAGGTGATGAGTAGAATTGCCGCTCCAATGGTGGGCTGAATGGTCAGTGCAATAATACTGACTCTATTAATTGTTACTGTTGTGTTTTTTTATGGCGTCGTTATCAATTAAGCCATAAGCAAGGGTATTTTTTTGTTATACTCATCGTAATATAAATTATTGATTAAATTGATATTAAACTAATGTCGGCATATTGTGTTTGTAACGATTTTAATGATTATATTGAATAAGTTTACATTGCTTAAGCTAGCACGTTTCACTATGATCAATACAAAGTAATTGGAGAATCTATTTTGCATAAAGCTCGCTTAATCATGATGTTTGTCTTACTGACGTTTGTCGGTCAGACTTTTGCGTCTGTGATTGTGCCAGGTAATATGCCAATGAGCTCAATGACTTCTTCGAATATGCCTGTAGATAATGGCAATCCATGCCACGATGTTAGTATGCAAGTGGCTATGACAAGTGATAATGCTGATGATGATTGCTGCGCCCAAGCTTGTCATTGCACTGTCGGTTCATGCTTATCTGTTGGTTTAACGATGGCAATGCCAACCCTTAAATCATACGTCAACTTATTCAATTCTACTGCTATGTTTACCTCAGAACTTATGCCTCAGTATCGATCTTCTTTATATCGTCCTCCTATATTTGCCTAACATAGGCACAGTTATATCTTTTTATTGCTAACTGTCCTAACCAATCATGTGTTTTATATTTGTTTAACTATTATCGGTTAACAAACTGACATTGAACCGTGTTGTTTAATGTTACGAAATTTGATTTGGAGGCAATATTATGTCTGCTACATATCACAACTTAGTCGTGTTTTATCGTGTTATTGGATCTATTCTTATGATGCAAATAATGGGATTAACGTTATCTGTCCAGGCTGCGGAACTCGACACCACAGCCCCATTACTCACTGTCTATAAAGATGCCAATTGTGGCTGCTGTGAGAAATGGCTGACTCATATTAGTGAGCGCGGATTTAGTGTTAACGCCCACAATATTGACAACCTTTATGAGTTTAAACAATCAAAGGGTATTCCTACATCTATGCAATCTTGTCATACCGCAGTGTCATCTCAAGGTTATGTGTTTGAAGGCCATATTCCGGCAAAATTTATTAGTCGTTTTTTTGGCAACACCACCTAAAGATGCTATCGGCCTAACCGTGCCGGCTATGCCTGTGGGCAGTCCTGGTATGGAGTACCAAGATAAATTTATGCCATACCACGTTTTACTGATGAAAACTGATGGCATTAGCCAAGTTTACGCCCAAGTGAATACTCTTGAGGAGTCTGTAAAATGAAATCTAAATATATGATAAAGCCAATTATTCAAACCATAGATAATGAACCTAACAATAGCCGACGCCGTTGAACGGTTAATTACTCAAAAGTTGATATTAACACCTGAGGTAGAAATTAATTTATTTGGTAATGATGACGCAGAGCTTGGGATCGGTTCTTGCGTATCAGATGTGAGCGCAGGATTACGACTGAGATACGAGAGTTTGCTCCTTATATCGGTATTGTTCGGCGTCAGAAACTCGGTATTAGCGCCGATTAGGCTCGAAATGAAGGGGAAGATACACAAGAAACACAGTTGGTTATTGGGTTTAAAGTTTGGTTTTAAGCCATTATTTAAGTACGTTTTTTCGATAGTTAAAACACAAAAGGAAATATTATGAAGTTATTTAACAGCGCATTAGTTGCAACCGGTCTATTTTTGAGCGGATCAGCATTGGCTCATGTCGGGTTGAGCGATTCTATGCCCGCTAACGGATCCATGGTGAGTCAGGCCCCAACAACACTTCAACTGACCTTTACTGCTCCCGTGCGTTTGGTCAAATTAACAATGCAAGATGAAAAGCAGCAAAGCATACCGCTAACATTACCATCAAGCGCGACCAGCCAAGAGGCGTTTTCATTCTCCCTACCAGCATTAAACGCAGCTAATTATACGGTTAACTGGATGATCATGGGTGACGACGGCCATAAGATGAAAGGCAACATGAGCTTTATGCTGCACAATGCTGGCATGAACACTCACAGTGCAACACCTATGTCGATGGATCACGACACAAAAGAGCATACTGAACATCAATAATTGGATACGTAAATCATGATATTAACCGTATTTGAAATATCGGTATTGATGTCAAAATGGGTTATATATCTTAGTGTTGCCGCCGTTATTGGCGGCACATTGATGCAACATCTCATTAAGGCTCAACCTAATCTCAGAATTAGCGTTGCTAAATATATCGGTTTAGGTGCCGCTTTTGGATTGTTGGCCGTTGGTATAAATTATTTTGCTCAAGTCGGTTCTTTTGCTGAAACAGGATTGATGGGAATGTTTGATGCGCAGATGCATGCTTTCCTATGGCCAACTCAAGTAGGTGACACAGTCTTTTGGCGTTTAATTGGTTTTGGTTCAATGCTATTAGCAAGCTGCAGGATGTTGAGTAAAAACAATAATATTAGACATTTGTCGGTTGCAATATCTATCATCAGCACCCTGTTAATTGCTATCACGTTCACTTTTATTGGACACAGTGCAGAACTGGGATTGATTGCCCAAGGGTTGATACTGATACATGTATTAGTTGTAGCAAGTTGGATAGGGGCTTTTTATCCGTTATGGAAACTATGCAATATCGATGACAACATCGTCATACAAAATGTCATGGATACATTTGGTCGTATAGGCATAGGGATTGTCATTCTAGTGTTGCTTTCAGGCATGGGAATGGTGTGGATGTTGTTTGATAGTCCCACTGAATTACTCAGTTCAGATTATGGTATAGCGGTCACCATCAAGCTAAGTTTAGTCGCTATAATTTTGCTTATTGCGGCTTGGCATAAATTTATTTTAGTGCCGAATTTAACTATTTTTACAGCACCACTCGCCAAACGAAAGCTACAAAAATCGATTGGATTAGAAGCATTAGTTGCCCTGATTATATTAGCCACAACAGCAATACTTTCGAGCGTGCTAGGTCCTATTAGCCTTGGATAATCGCTATAAATTAACAGAGAGATAATAATGAAAAATAGACCTGTAACAATATTATTAACGGGCTTGATATTACTTATATCGACAGGGAACAGCAACTTAACGTTTGCCCATGGTGATGAAACTCACGCCATTGAGAAAAGTGAGTTTGTCGGTGTTGATTCAGCTGCGGGTAAGGTCGTTAAACAGTTTCATAATGCCTTACAAACAGGGAATGAAACCCTTATTAGGCAATCATTAGCTGAAAACGTCCAAATTTTTGAGGGCGGCAAAGTAGAACGATCACTTGCTGATTACGCCAGTCATCACATGCATGCCGATATGGCTTACTTAAAAAGTTTATCGATTACGCTCAAAGAACATCGAGTTACCATAACGGGTGACATCGCTATTTCAACTGCAATCAGTCACGCACAAGGAGAATATAAAGGCAAAAGTGTTGACTCAATAACCATGGAAACCCTGGTATTAGTCAAACAAGTTGATGGTAGTTGGAAAATTACCCACGTGCACTGGTCGTAAAGGTACAGATTTCATTATGTAGATAAAGGATTATCTTGAGCTACTTTGTCGGTGCTCCCAAGCAAACCACAATGACTCATATTATGCTAAGGCATGATACTTTATGGAAAAGGACTTCCAATTTTTACTATTGATTTATAGTGACCTAATGTAAATGCGTTGGGATAATTATTCGCGTACGAATTTACTGATATACTCAAATTGAGTATACAAAATTAAGCGGATCACTATGATTAAACCAGAAGTTCCAAAGAATGAAGCAGAGCGATTACATGCGTTGAGAGCATTAAAAATTCTTGATTCTTCGCACGAAGAGCGTTTTGATCGTGTTACTCGTATGGCTAAACGTATGTTTAACGTATCCATTTCACTTGTTAGCTTTGTTGACGAAGATCGCCAATGGTTTAAATCCAAGCAGGGAATTGATGCTTCCGAAACGCCTCGCGATATATCCTTTTGTGGACATGCCATTAATCAAGATGGATTATTTATCATACCAGACGCTTCAAAAGATGAACGTTTTTTTGACAATCCTCTTGTTACAGATGCTCCAAACATTCGATTCTATGCCGGTTATCCTTTAAATCTTAGGCAAGGAATAAATATAGGTACTTTATGTCTTATTGATTCTAAACCTAAAATCCTTAATGAAGAAGACCAGCAGTTGCTTAAAGACTTAGGGACTATGATTGAGCAAGAAATTGAATCTATTCAACTTGCTACGTTGGATGAATTAACCTTGATTTCTAATAGGCGCGGTTTTTTGACTCTGGTTAATCATAGTTTAAAAATGTGTCGACGTAATAAAGTGCCAATGTCATTTATATTATTTGACCTAAACAAATTTAAGGCAATTAATGATGAGTATGGCCACCATGAAGGCGATTTTGTCTTAACCACGTTTGCAAACATAATGCTTGATTCATTCCGTGAATGTGACGTGATCGGTAGGCTGGGTGGAGACGAGTTTGTTGCGATGCTCAGTGACTCTGACGGGGTAAAGGCTGATTTAGCGTTAGCGCGATTTTCTGCCGCGGTGAAAAGGGTAAATGAAACCTTAAATAAGCCATACCAAATTGAGTACAGTGCAGGTGCAATGCATTTTGAACATGATACGGATAAGTCAATAGAAGAGATGATCCAAGATGCGGATGCAGCAATGTACGAAAACAAAAGAGGTAAGGTTGGATAGATTGATAGGGGCTCGTGACGATAAAACATATTTTATTGAACAATGATGTCTAGTCAATTTTATAAGCTCAGCAGACGAACCAACATCATTAATATGAAATGATATTGCTCTGCTGATCAGTCGAGTGCTGATCAGTAAATATTTAGTTCCAGGGTTATATCGTGACGTTAGAAATTTAATAGGGGGAGAGGCTATTATGCGTATATTTTGCTAATGAATATCGTTAAAGTAAATAATTCCTATCGGCGAATTGAGCGACGATGAACGAAATAATGGCATTACCTGTACTCTATTCTTTAAGAAATTGCCCCTACGCGATGCGGGCTAGATTGGCCATTTATGCATCTGGCCAACAAGTTCAGCTGCGCGACTTAGTGTTAAGTAATAAACCGACTGAGATGCTTAACCTTTCGCCTAAAGGTACAGTCCCTGTTTTAGTCACCGCAGATAACCTCGTCATTGATGAAAGTCTATCTATCATGCAGTGGGCATTTTCGCAAACAGACCCTGATGATTATCTTAATAAAGCAGCGCCGAACGCTATTACTGATATGTTGGCTGTTATTGCGCGATTTGATAATGAGTTTAAGGGACATTTAGAACAGTATCGCTGCGCTAAACGTTACCATGAGCCGTCACTCATTAAAGATAGGCAGCAGTGTGAACGATACCTTGCTGATCTAGAGTCACGCCTTTGCCTGCACTCATATTTAATGTCTGACACCCCCAGTTTAACTGATTTGGCATTAATGCCTTTTATTCGTCAGTTTGCCCGAGTAGAGCGGCAATGGTATTTACAATCTCCCTATCCAAAATTGCGCCAGTGGCTTAATCACTATTTACAGAGTCGAATGTTCAGCAAGGTGATGGCGCAATATCCAATGTGGTTAGACTCAAAAGAAGACGTTGTTTTTGGAGACAGTCTGTAGCGTTGGCTTGGTCATTTAATCAATAAATCAGGGCTCTATTGTTACAGACTCGTTATCAATGTCTTTGATATTGCCTAATCTATTTTGAATTGCAAAGTAAACGGATTTTGCAAGATAATGAATTAACATTTGCCTTTAGCCCGATTAACCATTTCATATCTTCAAACTTGGCATTAAATTGGATGTCAGCTAAAACGGTGATGAAGGATGGCAAGTGTTTGAAGTCAAGACTTTTGGATTAGAATAATGAACTGATGCGATCAACTCAATCTGTATACAACAGGCAGTATAATGATGAAGGGTATAACGCATATTTCATTGTTGAAGACCCTACCTGAGTGGGGTCTGCGATTCTCCTACATGGAAAGATCTTCACGCCATTCGTACAAGGCGTAGTGAGTCGACTCAAAATGGGATGCCCAACGTTCTAAAGTTTGTTTGGCTTTATCTTCGCTACCCAAATGCATTGCCAACATTTTGGCAAAACCAGTCTCAGGGGGCTCCATCTCGGCATAACTTTTATAAGGCACGGCTAACATAAGCACGCTGGCGCCACCAACACTAGACTCCCACGACCATGAATAAGGCCATTTTTGCACTTTTGCCGCCTCACTCAATATTTTTTTGTCTTCTTCCATTGCGCGCCAGTGACCTTGCTTCACCGTATAGTGCGTTACCCCCACATATTTATAGGTTAACTCATCTGCCCATTTACTATTGTCCATGTCCATCATCGAAAAATAGTGTTCATATTTATCGACTAATTTATCGACATTTTTTTGCCAATCGGTCATGGGATCTTTATCTTCACTCCACTGGCGATATTCGTCAAAACCTTGCCAGCCAAAGCAGCAAGAACGAATAACGTAACGGTCTAACTCATCTCCTAACACAGGCACATAAACGCGCCAGCTGCGAGGATCATTGAGTTCAGCTCGACGTGCCACATGTTTTTTGAAGGCCTGTTCAAATTCCATAGACTTTCCGTCTTTGGGCGTCATTATCCAAGAATCTGACAAGCTTTCTTTGGCCCACGCCAAAGGAGGCAGCAGCATGACCCCTACGATGAGGGCGATGAATAGAGATGGAAACCATCTTTTCTGTATATTCATTTGTTGGTTCCTTAAGAAGTTAATAACAGCAAAGCGAGTATCAATACGCAGCAGATTACAACTTTTGAAACGTATCCTGTCGATTAAAGATAGCAGGTTGAAAAATCACCAACCGGAGTGGGTTAGACTAAATTAATATAACTATGCTGAATTATGGAAGGATTGGTTATATGTTTTAATGTTATTGACCTATATGTTCTTAAGGACTGGTAGCGGAAATACGCTAGCCAAATTAGTTGCCACTTTTACCATTATTATTAATTTTTTAGCCGCGTTGTTAGGCCAAAATTCGCAAAAAAGTCAGCGAGCTCGCACAATTAAGTCCATTAATTAATGGTTGGTACTAGGCTGTTATTGAGTCGCACTAAAAATCAAATATATTGGTCATGGCACGGCTGTTTAATCCAGAACAGGCGATAGTGCTAGGATAATTTCCTTAGTTTACAAGATACGCATAGGAAGCTATTTATAAAGAGTAGCGATAACTCGTTGTAAATTAAAAATTCACAAATGCAATCAAAAACGGTTATCAAACGTCTGACTAATTGAAAGCAATATATTTTTGTATTGCTCACCGTGAAAGGGAAAACTCAAATGAATAAACAAGCAAGAGTAGCGAGCTCAATAGCAGGTATCTTAGCTTTAGGCATGTCAGTGACGGCGAATGCCGTTCCGGATCAACCTAAACAATGGGAAAAATGCGCAGGTATTGCAAAAGAAGGTAAAAATGACTGCGGTTCATTAGACGGCAAACATGGTTGTTCAGGCCAATCAACGGTTACTAATTCGGTTCAGGAATGGGTTTATGTACCCGAAGGAACGTGTGAAAAGATCACTGGCGGAATAGTGGCTAAAATAAAACCGGCTAAAACAGAAAAATCATAACATGATGCAATTACCAAAGGCTGCTGGCGTTGGACTAAGAACACCTCATTTAGATGTTGTAATAAGTGAGCGTCCAGTTATGCCTTGGTTCGAATTATTGGCTGACAATTGGCTAGCTAGTGGTGGTTTAGATAGTTACGTTTTGGCGCAAATCTCAGAGCGATATCCAATTGCATTACATGGCGTGAATTTATCGCTTGGTAGTCTCGACCCCTTGGATTTTGACTATCTTGGTAAAATTAAAGCACTCATATCAAAAACCGGTGCGTGCCACTATTCTGAACATTGCAGCTTTTCCGGTGTTGCCACATTACGCACTCCGGATTTATTACCAATGCCTTATACCCAAGAAGCTTGCGAGCATTTGTGTAACCGTATTCAAGTCGTTGAGGATTTTTTAGAACAAACCATCCTACTTGAAAATGTATCTGGGTATATCGAATGTCAACAGAGCATCATGACTGAAGGCGAGTTTATTTGCCAGGTTGTTCAGCAAGCTAATTGTGACTTATTACTTGATGTAAACAATCTATACGTAAACAGTGTTAATCATCAATTTGATCCGATCAGTTACTTACAACAATTACCTATAAACCGAATAAAGGAAATACATTTAGCCGGTTTTGAACGTAAAGACGGATTTTTACTCGATGGGCACAGTAGCCCAGTATCCAACGAAGTATGGGCATTATACAAGAAAGCTCTGGCATTAACGGGCCCGACACCAACACTCATTGAGTGGGATAACAATATCCCGGTTTGGTCGGTACTTATGTCCGAAAGAAACAAAGCTCAGTTATTGCTCGAAACAACCCCAAAGGTGCATGCATGACATTACAAGTATGGCAAGAGCAGCTAACTAGGTATGTGCAACCGAAAACGGACAATGCCCTGCAAGCTTCGCCTCAAATATTGACATCGACTTATGCTCAAAAACGCATGGAAACCTATCGTGGTAATTACACCTCGGGACTCGTGAATATGTTGTTTATTAGCTACCCTCAGGTTGCTAAGCTAGTCGGAAATAGTTGTTTTACCCAATTGGCGACCGATTTTGTTAAACAAACATCTTTTACGCAAGATAACATTGACCAATATGGGAATACCTTCCCTGATTTTATAGAATATTGCCTTACTCATCATAAAACACTAGCTTCAGTGCCGTATCTTGCCGATGTCGCACGATTAGATTGGATATGCATCCAGAGCTACTATGCAAAGCCGCGAGAGATTTTTCAGTTTGATGCCTTTGGACAACTATCGCAACAACAACAATTATTGTGTAAATTTAACTTGGTTGATGACATCAACCCACTTATCTCCGTGTGGCCACTAGTTGATTTGTGGCGATTTTATGACCAAGACTTGCCACTGGCTTCTATTTCTAAGGGACGAGGCGATCCTCTCGTTGTGCAACGGCCACAATACAAGCCCATGGTTTCCGCTATTACCAAAGATGATTTTTTATTACTTAAAGATATCGCCCAAGGTATTGCTCTAGATGATATTTCACAGCGTGATGAAACTGCCTTGCCGCGTTATATTGAGCAAGGCTGGATTGGTGGATTTTACCTATGACGATGCAACTGAGTCATGATGAATTACAACTGCTTTACCGCTATTGTTTGGCCCTAACAAATCACAATGCAGATGCTCATGATCTGTTGCAAAGTGCATTAGAAAAATGGGTAAAAAAAACCAGTGAGCAAACTTTAGGAATGGGTTACTTGAGGCGCATTATTCGTAACCAATTTATTGATGATTGCCGTCGTAAGAATAAGATCGTTTTTGCTGAGTTCAATGAAAATATCACCACCTTAGAATCTACGACTTCGTTCGAGCAAATCCTGATAGATAGTGACGATATAGAGCATTTACTTAAGAGTTTTAATGTGGCTGAGCGTGAAACACTTTTCCTTTCGGCGGTAATGGGATATACCGCCACTGAAATAGCTGAACAAACAAATGAGCCACGAAGTACGATACTTTCTAGGTTACACAGAATAAAGAAAAAAGCGGTCGTCATTGCAGATAAAAGCCTGCCCCCACAACAAGGAGAAAGCAAATGAAAAAATCCTTGAAGCAAGCAACAAAAGATCACTACAACCAGCAAAATTTAAGTGCGGCGCAGCTTGGCTCATTGAACGCGATATTATCCACATCAGAAAATAACAGTGAGAGAAATATAGATAGTCAATTATTTACGATTAAACATAGTAAGAAGCAGAGCCGTTGGCTAGCAATAGCCGCGACGTTTTTATTGGGAATAGCGGTCACTTTTTATATGCAGATTGAAAATTCGACTTATGGTGTGCAATTAGCGCAAGAAGTTGTGGCAAATCATGTTCGTTTACGACCGCTAGAAGTAAAAAGCGATAGTTTTGCAATAGTGAGTTCTTATTTTACTGAACTCGACTTTAATCCGGTTCAATCAGCAGCGACCGAGCTGAGCGGCATGACAATGTTGGGAGGACGATATTGCTCTATAAAAAGCGAGATTGCAGCGCAACTTCGCTATCAAGATAAACAAGGTAACATGTTAACACTCTACCAAGTCGGCTTTGACGCCGAAAAATTTGGTGATATTCCGGCTAAAGAAAGTGGCGAAAAACCAACAACATATAACGTTAAAGGTTTTCACGTAACACTATGGACTGAGAATGGATTGTTGATGGCCTTAGTGCAGCCACTATAAACAAGGTTAGTTTCCAAAATTGGTTTGAGGAATGTGAAGTTGTTAAAAGAAGGCCGTTGAGTGACTTTTCGATCAGCCTAAATACTGTGTCGTATTGAGTACCCGGCAAATCATTGAAGGTGAACATTCAATTCAATTCCAGTTATATACCGCGATGTAGAATATTACACTAAATGCATCACCAACGTTGCCAATCCAGTCTCAGACTTTACTGCTCGTTGACATCAAGACCCGCTAATCTATTTTGCATATAAAAAGGCTAGCGATAACGCTAGCCTTTTATTGGTATACCTAACCTCAACTCGGGGCAAGATAAGTAAATAACTGTTTTAGAAGCCTTTATTATCCAAAACTAAAGCTGCCTAGGCAAAGTGTTAGCTCGATCTTGTTACCATACTATGCTACTGATTGTTGCTCAACAGGATGTGAAATACCATCGTGCTTTGGGCTATAAAGCTTCGAGAACATCTGCATCAGCGCTTCGCGACGGATAACCCCACATAAACGACCATGCTCAACCACTGGGTAATTACTTGGTACCGTCGCAGATGCATCACGCAAGCGCTCTTCATAGCTCTGGTAGCCACCGCTGATATACATGCCCGAATCCGTCACAGGAAATAGTTTTTTCTTATCAACCACCATAAACTCAAGCAGTTGAGCAATTTTATCTGTAGGTGCCACGGTGAGCATCTTGGTTTGCATGATATCTTTCACTGAAATCGGCAAATCGGAAGCAAACTCCTCAGACCAAAGTGAGCGAATTAGATCTTGTTCCGACACAAATCCTAATAGCAGATTATCATTGTCGACCACTGGCGCACTGCGAAGGTTGTCTTTCGCTAACAGCGTAAGCGCCTGATAAATAGTAGTATCAACTGAAAGGGTGGTCGGTGAGTTGTCCATTAATTCACTAACGATAAGTTTTTGGATTTTATTTTTCATGGCTAAGTCCTCTTGACTTGGTTGATATTGAGTTTGTGAAGCATTACTTGAGTGTTGAAACTGTTCTGATATTGACTCGTTTTGTGCGTGACCTTGTGTAATAGGATTAATGTGTAGCGATGGCACCTCGTCAGTTACTTTTGCATTGGTGTTATCTATCCAAAAATAACCTAGGCCTACAAATACCGCGCCCCCTAGAATGTTGCCCAGCGTCACCGGAATAAGGTTATGAAGTACAAAATTACTAATAGTAAGGTCCGCAAAAACTTGTGGCATGACTCCCAAAGCAATGAAGTATTCATTCCCCGCAAAGTTTTGAATGGCAATTCCGAGCGGCACCATAAATAAGTTGGCAATACTATGCTCAAAGCCGCTGGACACGAACATCGCCACCGGCAATATAAGCAGTAACGATTTAGCTAAAGCGTCTTTGCAACTAAAGGTCATCCAGACACCTAGGCACACGAGCAAGTTACATAAGGTTCCAAGGGCAAAAGCCTGACTCCAATCATGGTGGATCTTGTGTTGTGCAACATGTAGTGCATTGAGCCCCCATTCATTACCATCCATGGCATACATTTTCGACATCATTACCAATCCCAGTATCAGCATTGCGCCACAGAGATTGCCAAAATACACGCGCATCCAGCAACCAAGCAACTGCTTGGTCGTAACCCGTTTTTGTGCCCAGGCAATGGCGCTTAATACGGTACTGGTAAATAGTTCGCCACCAAGGACAACAACGAAAATGAGTCCTAGGCTAAAAGCGATACCACCACTAAATCTGACTAAGCCCCAAGAGCTCTGTGCTGAACCCGTCGTAACCGTAAGATAAAAGACAAATGCCAGCGCAATGAATGCACCTGCAAATACAGAGAGAGCAAATGACTGTCCAAAGTGCTTAGTGACTTTAGCTTGTCCATATTCAGCCGCTTTTTCAAAAGGACTCATAACAGCTGATTTATCAACCACGGCGAGATGACTTATCTGCCTTGCAGTTAATAGTTGTGGGTTCGCCCCTTGGGCGTCAGCCCCTCTCATAACGCCTTCCACAACGTATTACTGACGCCAAAGGGAGGGGGGTTCACATATGCTATATACATTGATAACTCCTTGAATGTGTTTGTTGAGTTGTTAGTGCCAGTTCAGAATACAGAATAAAATGCAAACAAATATTGAGACTTTTTTAGGTAATGTATCAATTAAATTGATAGCGCAATTGACACTGTTTTGGCTTTTTGGGCTAGGCCAATTCGACAAATGCTCATGAATGAAAATACATACGCTGACTTCACAGTAATGATAGATATGAGACCACACGCGCCCTCAAACCTAGCCATACAGTGAAAACAAAAAATTGATACTAGGTATCAATTTTTCAGGCCGCAGAAGGGGAGTTGATTTTAAGAGAATTTAATAAATAAAAATATTGTGCGTGCTTAACATCCAAACGGCCTAAATGGCATATCATTCACCTGTTATTGCAACATTAACGCTGGTTCCGCCAGTGTCAGAAATCAACAAATTAGGAAAAAGTTGTAAAACCGAATGATAAAACCCGAAACCATAAGGGTGGATCATTAATTGATTTGAAACGATAAGACTGGATCATAATAAGACATAATCCCTAAACGCAAACTGGTAAATAAATAGGCCTATTAGTGCCAAAATAGAAGTCACCCCTAAAACCTGAGATCACGCCAGTATTTAAGGACGTAGTTAATCTGCTATCTTGCGGCTCACCGCGTCGTGTTAAATACCCTTGGCCAGATCGAGCTTGTAAAGTAGCGATAACAGGATGAGTCGCCGCAACAGTGCTGATTTCCAATTAATTGCGATAGTTTTTTGGACTCCAATAACATCTAATTCCGATTAAATGGTTTGAATATCGAATTTTATAATCAAGGTCACACTGTATAATTTGTTTTTTGATTCAAAAGGCAAAATGATTGAATATGTCGCCATATTAAGAAATACGATTATATTTTGGAAAGTTAATGATTCGCTTAGTAGATATTCGCATTCGCCCTAAGATAATGAGCATGCTGGTGATCTTTGCTGTGGTCCCAATGATTGCCACAGCCATTTTCAGTGCGCGGTTAGCGTCAGACGCCTTAATTGAAAAATCTTTTCAAGAATTAAATGCAATACAATCGCTGCGTTCCACCTCTATCGACACCTTCTTTAAAGAGCGTTTAATTAGTTTAGATACGCTTGCCAGGACAATAAGGCTGAAAGAGTTCATTCAGAACATGGATGAACGTCAAGTAACCACTAAAGATGATGACAGCTCTTTTTTTGAAACTTTTATCAGCAATTATGATTATGATGACTTTTTAATTTTAGATCCTAAAGAGGCAACCATTCTATTCTCTATAAAAGAGAAACCGCGATTAGGTTCATTACTTGCCACTAATAAGGGCAATGACCCTGCGCTAACGCAAGCTTGGAACAAGGCGATTACTAGCGGTGAAACTGCATTTTCTGATTTCGATTCAAGTAATACGCTTGGCCAACAAAAAACGGCCTATTTTTCTAGTCCTGTACGCGATAGCCGGGGCAATATCATTGCCGTTGTCGCGGTAAAAATATTACCCAGTCTGATTTCTAATATTGTTGATTCACGTGTCGGTCTGGGGAAAACTGGCGAATCGTATCTTATTGGCGAGAATCCGCACTCTACTAAAATTGAGTTCCGCAGTGATCTTGCCACTATGGGGAATGGCAGGTATGTCGTAGGCTTTAGTTTCGACAAAGATTTAGGCTACTGGACGGATGCAAAAAACGCCAGAGAAATAGGCGGGCAAAATACCTATATAGACAGTGCTGGTCGCTCGGTGCTTGTGATTTATACCCAGCTCAACGTCCCCGGATACAATTGGCATCTGATCTCTAAAATCAATGAAGATGAAGTCACCGAGCCGATCTTTTTTCTTTATCAGGCAATATTCGCTGCAGCAGCGATTGTCTTTTTTATTATCAGCTTTATCGCTGTTAATTTTTCCCGTTCTGTCACTGATCCGCTTATCCACAGCATGAAATTTGCGCAGGATATTGCAAAAGGAACATTGAACACATCTTTAGTGTTAGACCGGGGGGATGAGATCGGTGATTTAGGCTTGGCACTCAATAATATGGCCGAAAAGCTGCGTGAGCTGGATTGGATTAATTCAGGTAAAGAGAGCCTCGATAATCAACTGCGCGGTGATCTGCAACTCAGCGATCTTTCAAATTTGTTTATCTCTTTTTTCAGCAAACATATGAACGCGCAACTTGGCGCTTTATATCTGTTAGACCAAGATATTTTAGTACTTAAAACCAGTTATTCGTTTACGGACAGGCAAGGTAATTTTAACCAGATCCGGCTGGGTGAGGGCATGGTAGGGCAAGCTGCACTTGAGAAAGAGATCCTTATATTTTCCGGTGTAGTTCAAAATGCGCCAGTATTAAATTATGGGGTGGGTGAGGTGACGCCCAGTCATTTTATGGCAATACCTCTGGCGGTAGATGAACATTTACTGGGTGTTGTATTACTTGGCTCTATTACACCCTTTAGCGCACTGCAGAAGACATTCGTCAGAGAAGTGATTGGCAGTGCTGCCATTTTGTTTAATGCTGCCAATGCCCGTCTTGAGATCAGCTCACTGCTTGAGCAGGCGCAACATCATCAGGAAAGTTTAAGTAAATCTAACCATAAACTGAAACAACAAACAGAAGCGTTAATACTTTCTGAGCAAGCTCTGCAGACCCAACAGGAAGAGTTGCGCGTTACTAACGAAGAGCTCGAAGAGCAAACCAAAGTACTCAAAGAATCTGAAACTGAGCTGCAAGCGCAGCAAGAAGAACTGCGCGTCACCAATGAAGAATTGGAGGAACGCACCAAAGCACTTGAAAGCCAACAAATTGAGATGCAGGGGAAAAATGATCAGCTTTATTCCGCGCAACAAATAGTTGAAGAAAAAGCAAAAGAGCTCGAAATTTCAAGTAAATATAAATCCGAATTTTTAGCGAACATGTCCCATGAGTTAAGAACACCATTGAATAGTATTCTGATACTCTCGCAGTTATTTGCCAATAACAAAGATAATAATCTGACTAATAAGCAAATTGAATCTGCCAATGCAATCAACTCATCTGGTGCAGATTTGCTTTCATTAATCAATGAGATTTTAGATCTTTCTAAAGTAGAAGCTGGCAAAGTTGATCTGCATATTGAAGATGTCAGTTTTACTGCTATTGAATCTGATATTAGCCGTTTATATCAGGATATGGCGGCAGATAAGGGCGTAGACTTTCAGATAAATTTAGCCGACAACCTTCCTGATACTATACGGACTGATTCTCAGCGCCTGCAACAAGTTTTACGTAATCTATTGACCAATGCATTTAAGTTTACCCATGAAGGTGCTGTAACGCTTGATATAGCTCGGCCTTCAGCAGAAATCGCTAAAAAGTTGCACATGCCTTTGCATAATTTAGTGGCTTTCTCAGTAAAAGATGACGGTATTGGCATAAAAAAAGAGCAGCATCTTGCTATCTTTCAGGCCTTTCAGCAGGCCGATGGAAGTACTAGCCGCAATTATGGTGGGACCGGACTTGGCTTGTCTATCTCTAAAGAGCTTACCCATTTACTCGGTGGTTCAATTGAGCTGCAAAGTGAAGAAGGTAAAGGTTGTACTTTTACCGTGTTTTTACCCCTTGAGTACCAAGCGAAAGGCGCTTCTGCAGAAAATGTGCCTAAACTTCTAGCACCCAAGATTCATGAATCTCGAACCTCTAATTCAGAGGCCGCAGTTATTTCTGTTGCCGCAGATATACCCAAAATTGCAAGCTATGTGGAGGATGACAGACAATCTATCATTTCTGATCCTGCTCCTGAAGATAGAACGCTGCTGATTATCGAAGATGACCGAGCTTTTGCCGGCGTTATGCGCGACTTTGGCCGTGAAAGAGGCTTTAAATGCATCGTCGCGGAAACCGGTGAAACCGGCCTGCACTTTGCCGATTATTATAAACCGAGTGCCATTATTTTGGATATTGGTCTGCCGGGTATCGACGGGTGGACAGTGATGGAACGCCTTAAAGAAAATCCAAGTTTACGCCACATTCCGGTGCATTTTATGTCAGCCAGTGATAACAATCTTGAGGCGATGCGGATGGGCGCGATTGGCTATTTAACCAAGCCAGTCGATATCAAAAAATTAGATAAAGCCTTCGCTAACATTGAAGGTATTATCTCTAAATCAGTCAAACGACTACTTATTGTTGAAGACGATGACATTCAGCGAGCAAGCATTAAGCAGCTGATTGGTGAAGACGATCTAGATATTGTTGCTGTTTCAACAGGGAAGCAGGCGTTAGATGAACTCGAAAGAAATCGTTACGACTGTATGATCCTAGATCTTGGGTTAGAAGATATTAGCGGCTTTGAGTTACTCGAAGCGATAAGACGCAGCGAAACGGCTGCGCGAGTCCCCATTATCGTCTACACCGGTAGAGATCTGACTGCAGCCGAAGAAAAAGAGCTTAATCGTTATGCCGAAAGCATTATCATTAAAGGTGTTAAATCTCCAGAGCGGTTATTAGATGAGTCAGCCCTGTTTCTACATCGGATTGAGGCTAATTTGCCGGCTGAACAGCGGCGTATTTTAAAAGCCGTGCACAATAAAGAGTCAGTGCTAAGTGGTAAAAAAGTGCTATTGGTTGATGATGATATGAGAAATGTTTTTGCTCTTTCCAGCATTCTAGAAGATAAAGGCATGGATATCACCATCGCACGAGACGGTATGGAATGTCTTGTTAAATTAACAGAAAATCCAGATGTCGATATCGTACTCATGGATATAATGATGCCTAAAATGGATGGTTATGAAGCGATGCAACAGATCCGCATGCAGAGAAAGCATAACAACCTACCCATTATTGCACTCACTGCAAAAGCGATGAAAGGTGACAGAAGTAAATGTATTGAAGCCGGGGCTAGTGATTATCTTACCAAACCCATCGATAGCGAAAAGCTCCTGTCAATGATACGAGTCTGGTTATACTAATATGAATGATATAACAAATGAACAGCTGGAAATTCAGCTTCTGCTCGAAGCCATTTATATAAAATATGGTTATGACTTTAGAGAGTATTCTCTTGCTCACACCAAGAGAAGGTTGGAGTATCGTTGCGGCATAGAAGGAATAAAAAATTACGCAGAAATGCAGCATAAAGTGATTCATGATGCTAATTTTTTTGAACAACTCTTATTGGATCTGTCCATCAATGTCACTGAAATGTTTCGTGATCCCTGGTTCTATAAAAAAGTAAGGGAACTGGTGATCCCACATCTACACACTTACCCCTTTTTAAAAATTTGGCATGCTGGTTGCTCTGCGGGACAGGAAGTCTATTCGATGGGAATTATTTTACACGAGGAGTCTTTGAAAGAGCGGGCGCAGGTGTATGCGACCGATTTTAATGAGTCCATTTTAGAAAAGGCGAAAAAAGGGATCTACCCAATGGATTTAATTCGCCAGTATAGCGCTAACTATCAGGCTGCTAATGGTAGCGCCTCATTTTCGGATTATTACACGGCAGATTATGATCATGTGATCATGAAAAATGTACTGAAAGATAAAGTACTTTTTACTCCTCATAATCTGGCAACCGATGGTGCTTTTGGTGAGATGCACGTTATTTTTTGCCGCAATGTTCTTATCTATTTTACCCGAGAGTTACAAAACCGAGTCTTTAATCTATTTTATGATAGCCTAATACCTGGCGGATTTTTATGCTTAGGCTCAAAAGAGAGCCTTAGATTTGCAGACATAGCTGATAAGTTCGAATTGGTTTCAGAACCAGAAAAAATCTATCGAAAAAAACGCGGGAGATAAGCCATGAGCTGTAATAATATACATTATAGAGCCGTGGTTATTGGTGCGTCAGCCGGCGGATTAGCGGCTGTAGGCGCAATACTTGCTGAACTAAAATCAACTTTCTGCATACCGATATTATTAGCGCAACATATCAGCCCGCATGTTGAGAGTCACTTAGCCACTCACTTTGCAGCTAAAACGGCTTTGGCTGTCAAAGAAGCGGAAGATAAAGATCCGATTAAACGCGGGAGCTTATATATTGCGCCGTCTAATTATCATCTTCTTGTTGGGTTTGATGGTTGTACCGCACTTTCAATCGATCCCCCGGTTAACTACTCTCGCCCTTCCATTGATGTGCTGTTTGAGAGTGCAGCTGATTACTTTGGCAACGAGTTAATTGGCATTATCCTTAGCGGCGCAAATTCAGATGGCGCGGCAGGGCTAAAAAAAATAAAACAACGGGGTGGGTTAACGGTTGTTCAGTCTTTAGACAGCGCCGAAGTAAAGACTATGCCACAAGCAGCAATAGAGGCTGCCAATGCAGACCATATTCTTTCTCTGAAAGATATAGGTCACTTTTTAAATACTATATGTGAATGTTAACTATGCTAGCACCCCCTAAAATTTTGATTGTAGATGACCGGATAGAAAATCTGATTACATTAGATCATCTTCTCTCTGAGTTTAACGTAACACTTATCAGAGCAACTTCTGGAGAACAAGCGCTAGCCCATACACTCGACAATGACTTTGCTCTGGTACTGCTAGATGTAAGGATGCCGACGATGGATGGTTATGAAGTTGCTGAATTGATGCGAGGGAATAAGAAAACCCGGAATATCCCGATTATCTTTATTACTGCAGAATCAAGTGCTGACGCAAACATATTTAAAGGCTACCAATCCGGAGCCGTTGATTACCTAGTTAAACCCCTTAATGCCGACATCTTCAGCAGTAAAATCAGCGTTTTTCTTCAGTTATATGAACAAAAACATGCACTGCACCAAAAAAACATAGAATTCGATCATAAGCTAGCCGAGCTGGAAGAATTACAGCAACAGCTTGAAGAAACTAACCAACAACTGCTAATGCTATCAACACTAGATGGTCTTACAGGACTGGTTAACAGAAGGAAATTTGATGAGATTTTCTCTGATGAGTGGCAAAGAGCATCCCGATCTGCAACCGCAATGGCGGTGATCATGATGGATATCGATTGTTTTAAAATGTTTAACGATACTTTTGGTCACCAGCAAGGCGATAATTGCCTACTTAGCGTGGCGAGTACGCTGAAAGGGATGGATCTTAGGCATCTGGACAAAATAGCGCGTATCGGAGGAGAAGAGTTTGCCGTTATTCTGCCGGAAACAGACTCAAATGGTGCGATGCTAGTTGCAGAGCGTATTCGAAAAACCATTGAAGCGCTTAAAATCCCTCACAGTAAAGCATCTGGTAATCCCTGGGTTACTGCAAGCTTTGGGGTAAGCTCGATCATTCCGCATCGAGGATGCAATCCGAGGGTACTGATGGAAACTGCCGATAGGGCGCTTTACGAGTCAAAGCATAAAGGCAGAAATTGTTGTTCTGAAAAGCAGATTATTGACGCTAATATTGTCTCGATTGAGCTTGACGCTGAGCCGATGATAAAACAAAAAAGATTAATTGTAGCCATATAATAAAGGCTTTACATCCTTTGTAGATGTTTATTTTATCGGTGTTGTCGATAGCATTTCCCTACCTTGCCGGTATTTAATTTGTTATATCAGCAGCACAGCTGTCGGTGGTGCATTTGCTGCAGATTTTACAATAAAAGTAGGCTTTTTCAGTTCTAATGCGATATTCCCGCATATGCATTTCTTGTCTCATTTGATTTAGAAACGGACTTTTGGTCATCATAAGAGCTCACAATAAAATGGTACGGATATACTATTATTAATTTTTGATGATGTTCGCAGTAATATTAGATAAATAGTACGCGCTTATACTTTTATAAAACATAAATAACAATTAAAAACAAGTGTTTACTCTAATGTCAAAGTAGAGTGTAGGTTTGAAAACTGCGCAATGCATAAAGACTAAAACGGTAGTTGTTGCTACTTGTTATCGGTATTTTTTTAAAAATGTGCTTTTTAGTTAAAATTTCTGGCATTTGCTTGAATTGTTTTTTGTGCTAACTTTAATGTTGTAGTTTAGAATTTTGACTGAATAATTTAGCCTAAATGGATTTAGTGTAATTCCCTTAATAGGCTTAAGCATAAATGGTTCAAAACCATGTTGAGCGAAAAGTAGATGTGGTTGCAATCAAACGAAGAATAACAGTTGGCTATAGCTTTATAGATCAAAGATTATAGTCACCGATTATCTTCCGCTTACATGGTGTTCGATTGCTTTCTGAGGTAGATATGATAAATCGCACTATTTATATTGATGTAGCAAAAGGTATATCAATTACTTTAGTGGCTATTTTTCACAGTAATTTGAAGTCTTTTTTTCCAGAAATAATTGAACCAATGGCTTTGTTTCGGTTGCCACTGTTTTTCTTTTTATCTGGGGTGTTTTTTTCTTATTCAATTTCTCCTAAAGCGTTTATTTTTAAAAAAGCAGAAGCGCTGCTCAAACCATACTTTTCTGTGCTTTTTATGCTTTTTTTCTTCAGTGTTATTTCTCAAGATGATAATCTTATATCCCAGCTAAAAGGTATTTTTTATGGAAATGGCAACACCATAAGATGGGTGCCATTATGGTTTCTAACTCACTTATTTTCAGTATATTGCTTTAGTTATTTTATTTTTCGCTTTACTCGGTTTAACGCCTTATCTTACTATAACAAGTCTATTTTATTACTGATATTTTTATTTTCTGGTTCATTATTAATTGGTATGGTTAGCGATAGTGATTTAACGATCTTTAACTCGCTCATCAAATTGCCAGAACTACCATTTTCAATCGATATCATATTGATAACATCGGTATACTTTATATCGGGTTTCTTACTTAAAGATAAGATTATTAACTTTTCTCCAAATACTTATCTATTTATTTTATCTATAATTATTTTTATATGTATTATATCGTTTTCAGAAGCGCACACCGACTTAAATAAGCGACTATATAAAGTACCTACTTTAGCGACGTTAGGGGCCGCATGCGGCATTTACTTTATACTGAGTGTTTCATGGTTTATTGCAAAAAATAAAGCCTTAATGCGTATACCGTTGGCACTAGGGAGCTCTAGTCTATATATTCTCATATTTCACAAATGGATTGAATACAATGCGTATAGTTATGCATATGGTTATACTTCTAAAAGTACAGCAGATAATATAATATTTTTGACATCACTGGCTATCTTAGCATTTTTATTAAGTATCTCAATTCCATTGCTTATAAAATGGGTTGTAAATCGAAACGCTATTTTAGCACTCTTCTTTTTGCCATTTAAAACTAACCCCTTGCTGCAGCGGACATTTTACTCGCACCGCTAATCAAAGTATTAGCAACATGGCGAATATTGATAATTGTGGCGTTGTGTGATCATCATCGAAGAATCAGTATGGCAAAATAATTAGTGAAATTGACAATTATATCGTAGCAAGTGATATGTCTGATCGAGATAGTGAAGGGATATATTCTAGTAAGGACATGCTCGTGAAGTATTTTAAAATTAACGGTAATCAATCACATAATAAGAGACTTATGTTTATCCAATAAGTATAAGTGAAGTATATGGGACAATTACTGACGCCAAAGTGAAGGGGATTGGTTTTAAGAGAAGCTAATAAAGAAAATATTGTTCGTGCTTAACATGCAAACGGCCTAAATGGCATATCATTCACATGTTATTGCAACGTTAAGGCTGGAACCGCCTGTGTCGGAAATCAACAGATTAGGCAAAAGTTGTAAACCGAATGATAAAACCCGAAACCATAAGGGTGGATCATTAATTGATTTGAAACGATAAGACTGGATCATAATAATGCATAATCCCTAAACGCAAACTGGCTAATAGATAGGCCTATTCGTGCCAAAATAGAAGTCACTCCTAAAACCTGAGATCACGCCAATATTTAAGGACGTAGTTAATCTGCTATCTTGCGGCTCATCCCGTCGGGTTAAATACCCTTGGCCAGATCGAGCTTGTAAAGTAGCGATAACAGGATGAGATGGTTTGCACCTTAGTGCGCAGCCTATTACGAGCATAGGGCACTTGCTTATGTCGTAAAATCCATATCAGCATGGCGAGCCGTGATATAACAGAAAATGATATGGTTAGAAGCCGCTTGTTTATAATTATGTAATAATTATAATGCACGCATGTAAGATATACGATTGAGTGGACCGAGCTAAAGAGTCTTCAATTTGGAAGTGACACGGCATTTTTTTAGGGAACACAAACAGTTTTTTGATCCACATGCTCGATTGATTAAAGACTCCGACCATTGTGATGAGGAAGATATATTCATCCCTCTTGGAATCGGCATAGCGTTAACATTGCTTGTGGTTTGCCTTTAAGTGAAAACAGATGAATCAATTCGAATAATATCTGCTCGAAAACCAGAAAAATTCGAACGTAAATATTCGAGGAATTTCGCCATGGGTAAACAATATGACTTTTCAAATTCTGTCCAGCCATCCCTATACACAGACATTAAACGAATAAATCACAATCAGGCTTGATAAAGAGACTATAGCCTATTCTAACGAAATGGCTGACGACAAAGGCATTCCTTTTCAATGGCTAATCAAGCTTTATCTTCACAGCTGCGCACAAAACCATCTGGATTTGAACTTTCAATGGCAATTATCGGCTCAAATAACAAACGCATGCAGTTGGACGCGGCAAAGCCGCAGGCTGCACAAAAAATCAACAGGGCGCGAAAGGAGGTTTCATGATTAAAGTGTTGTTCAGGGTCTGGCCCCTTTTACTCGGCATCGTGTTCATCATGCTCGGCAACGGCATGCATTTTACCCTTATCGGCCTGCGCGGCGGGATTGAGGGGTTTTCGTCTGCTGAACTGGCCATCGTCACCTCGAGCTATTTCATGGGCTTTCTGTCGGGCGCGCGCCTTTCTCCACTGATGATCAAACGGGTGGGGCATGTGCGCGTCTTCGCGGCGCTTGGCAGCTTTATGTCGGCGGGGCTGATCGCCTTTCCGTTGCTGACCGAACCTTGGGCTTGGACTGTGCTGCGACTGCTCTTGGGCATTTGCATGTCGGGTATCTATGTCACTGCCGAGAGTTGGCTGAACAACGCTGCCACCAATGAGACGCGCGGCAAGGTGCTGTCGGCTTATATGATCGCGCAGACGCTGGGTATCATCGGCGCACAGGGCCTGCTGACGTTAGGCGATGCCGGGACCTCAGTGCTGTTTATGTGTGCCTCGATTCTCGTTTCGATCTCCTTTGCGCCAATCCTGCTTTCCGCCACCCCGGTCCCAGTTGTCGAAGTTGTCCGTCCTATGCCTTTGCGTGACCTTTACACCGGCTCGCCGCTCGGCACCGTCGGGATATTTTTGCTTGGCAGCGCCTTCGCGACGCAAACGGGTATGGGCGCGGTTTTCGGCACTCAGATAGGGCTCACGGCGACACAGATAGCGCTGTTCATCGCGATGCTGTTCTCCGGGGCTTTGGTATTGCAATATCCCATCGGCTGGCTTTCGGACCAGATGGATCGGCGTAAGTTGATTTTCGGAGCAGCCTCTCTCGGCGCGGCATCTTGCGCATTGGGTTGGCTCACTAGCGGCGGTCTGTGGCCCTTGATGGTGTCCGCCTTCTTCGCTGGCGGTGTGGCAATGCCGCTCTATGCCTTGTTACTGGCCCACGCTAACGATTCTCTTTCGACCGAAGATATGCCAGCGGCCTCCGGGGGGTTAGTTTTCACCTTCGGACTGGGCGCGATCTTAGGCCCACTGGTTACTGGCTTGGCGATGCAAGGGCTTGGCCCCTACGGATTCTGGCTGGTGCTTGGCGCGACCTTCTGTGCTATCGCGTTTTATGCGCTTTACCGCATGACGCAGCGCGCGGTCACCCCAGTGGACGAAACCGAAAGCTATCTTGGTGTACTGCCCACCGCGTCATTTGTGGCGGTGGAGGCAGCAGGTGCTTGGGCCGCCGAAAAGGCCGAGGCTGAACGCGAGGCCGATGTGGAAGCTGACGATAAATCCTGATCGCGGTGGCGCAATGGCGCAAACAGGCAGCCGACATGGAAGCTCGACCGCGGCGACCAGACCAATTGCGTCCGTTTGGTCCCTATCGGGCGCGCATATTGCGTAAACAGGACCATCTAAGATCTGTGGCAATGATTTAAACACTCGTATTTTGTTAAGTGTATTTTGCGGTAATGAGTGATGACCCGACCTATACCAACAATTGTGCTTAGAAGAGATACCTTCCCCTGTATATGGGAAGTTGCCACTGCTGCACTGCGTCGTTAGCCCCGTTTTCATGTGCGGGTAGACGCCAATACAGTTGGAAACGTGAACAACCGATGAAATGGATTGGTCCTCAAATTTTTGAACTCGCTATCATTTTTGCTATTGATATTTGTGCCTATGCACTCTTGTTAATGAGCAGAGAGTCATCATTTGCTGATGGTCTTGAAAGTGGATGTAGATATAACGATAAGCGGGTCAGATAACAATGTTATGGTCCAATGCAGAAGGGGGTAAAGGCAAAATGTTAACCCAAAAGTTTGTTAAAGATGAAAGCTAATATCAAATAGTCATATAACACATCAATTATATGCACCTAACAAGATGGGCTGTGACGCGAAAAAACTCACATCCCGTATTGAAGCATTAAATGCAATCAGTTACGGAGGGAGTTTAATGTCAAAAATTACAGGTAGTTGCTTATGCGGGAAAGTTACTTTCGAAACGAATAATAATTTCGATAAATTTCACTTTTGTTATTGCAGACAATGCCAAAAGACAACCGGCAGTGCTCATGCATCAAATTTATTCACACACCCTGATAATATTACATGGTTGAGTGGTTTCGAATTAGTTAAACGTTTTGATGTTGCTGGTCGTTCTATATCGAAAGCGTTTTGTACTGAGTGTGGATGTGGAGTACCTTACCTTTCTGGTTCAGGTAAAGCTTTAGTTGTGCCTGCAGGGTGCTTAGATGCTAACCCTGATATAGCCCCCCAAGACAAAATTTTCTGCTCTGAAAAACCAGAATGGTACGATAAGGCTATTTATGCTAAATCATTTTTGGAATTTGCAGAGTAAATTACACTTATCAAGAAGTTAATCATAGATTTACTGCTCTCTAGGACTATCAACCATTCATCTTCCCTAGAGCGCTTTTGCCTCAGCGTGAATGACTCTCTTTTGCCAGTGACAAAAAGCTATCGAATGACATAAAGATCGAGCGAGTCAGTGCTTATTTTATCAAATCGTGGTTAACATTACTTAACCACTTCAATTGAAATAGCCTAGCAAATCGCTGTTAACATAGACTGTCCTAACTCAATATAAGCATTAGTATCTTCGCTTATACCTTTGACTTTAAGATGATCGGCAAAACCAAGTCGTGCACTCATGACGAACCAAAATATTGCACTAATTAAGCCTACAATACGCCACAAATTTGACTTAGCCCACTTAAGCGCAAAGGTAATAGACAGTACATAGAGTACGAAACCACCTAATTTAGATGATGCCCACCCATTTACGAAGGGGTACAATTTTAGTGGATTAACGGCAACCAGATAGATAAAGGTGAAGATAAACAGAGTATATAAAATATGTGGGCCAATCTTCAGTAGTTTATTATTAACCTTGTCAGACCCTTTCATCGTCAACACAAAGTTAATGATGAAAAAGATAAACGTAAGCGCAATTATGGTCAAATGGGTATGTTTAACTATCATGTACATGGTGTTGTTCCCTAAAAATAATTTTTTTATTTAATATTTAGACTGACTGAATATAGTGTAAAGTCAAATAAAAGGCTCTGGTCTAATGCTTCTAGTTCCATTGTTTACGGCTTACCCTTTAAATAATGAGGTGATCCAACATCTGACTTTGAACATGGAAATACCATCGAATTTAAAAGGGCGCTTGTAAAGGTGTTTTGTCTAAAAGATAAATCACCTACAAAATATATACCTTTACCTCGTCTTTTAATACCACGTTATCATCCACATTTCATAGCGTATCGACAAGTTAACCCGCTTTGCCTGTTACGACAACATTGTTAAACAATCATTGTCAGCGGCTATATCAACAATGGCCTTTCATACCATGGTGGTCAGCATCAGACGCCGGCACAAAAACAAAACATGCAACTAGTAAGCGTCGCCGTTATTGCCTGAATGCTGGAACTATGAATATGTTAAATTTTTACTGACCTTGTTAAAGGGTCATTTTTATTATCAATACCATCCTTACGATTGATACTGAGATTAAGATCAATTAAGTTACTCATTAACTTAGGGTATTTATCTCACTCATTAAAGCTCCAAAGCAATGTAGAGTAACTAGCCATTAACAATATCCTCATATCAATTTGCCATAAACTGACATCTGTAATGAATGGGACTAGTTTCTATCTCAATCAATTTACAACCATGAGTCTAAAAAATCGGCGAGCATTACTTAACCACTACAAAGTGAGCTTAGTAACAATGGCAAGACTCATATAATCGCCGAGCTCATATTGAGATAGTGACCAGAAGAATGGGCAGCAAGGTTTACAGCGCTGAAAAATTTATTCTATAAATAATCACCCACTAAAGTTGATAACCAGCAGAATAAAAAGTGCTTAAACGGGATATTTATTATGCTTAATTGAGATTGCCGCGATTAAATATTCTGCTCAAGTTGGACTTAGCGAACTGAACTGTAAGTTAATTACATTTAATCATTTCACTGTTTATCTTTTCATTGAGTACTTAGCAAGGTACAAGTTGCAGTAAGTCAATGTTCTGCCTTGATAAAATCGTAAGATACAATTTAAATCGCTTTAGCTGACCCTAAACTCGCGAGGAAAAAGATCTTCCGAAGAAAGCTCACAACCTAGTTAGGGTTGATTTTAAAAATATAGGCTGATAGTCTCTGTCGTTTTTTTTGGTACTAGGTACTAGTAGTGGCAAAAATCTTTTAGTAGCAAAAAACTTTTGGAGTCAGAGATGACTGATTTAACGGACAGCTTTAAAGTGGCTGATATAACGACTTCGTTAGCTGCAACTAGCAGTAATGTATGCGATCCTCGTTCGGCCCCCCGCTCAGTAGAGAAGAGCTCTACAGCGGAAAAATTGGCCTTAAGCAATCCAGCCTTTTGGTATAGTGGTGGATTTATCTGCTTGTTTGTTTTACTGGCTTTATTCGACAGTGAACTGTTAGCCAGTTTGGTCAATACTGGTTTTTCGTGGTCGGTAAATGTGTTCGGCCCTTATTGGCAAGTATTATTATTACTGACCTTTTTAATTAGTCTAGCGTTAGCTGCAGGTCGTACTGGGAATGTTATTTTAGGTGGGATTGCTAAACCTGAAATGGGTACCTTTCGTTGGATGGCTATTATATTTTGTACGCTACTTGCCGGTGGTGGTGTTTTTTGGGCTGCTGCAGAGCCTATAGCCCATTTTGTTAGTCCTCCGCCTTTGTATGGCGCATCAGGAGATATTCAGCAAGTTGCTGTTAATGCATTATCGCAATCCTTTATGCATTGGGGCTTCCTCGCGTGGGCTATCGTCGGTAGCTTAACGGCTATTGTGGTGATGCATCTACATTATGATAAAGGTTTACCGCTAAAACCAAGGATCCTTCTTTATCCTGTTCTTGGTGAGCGAGCGCTGAAAGGCCATACTGGTGCATTGATTGATGCCTGCTGCATTATCGGTGTTGCCGCTGGCACCATCGGTCCTATTGGTTTCCTTGGGTTACAGGTTAGTTACGCATTAAATGCGCTGTTTGAAATTCCTGATGGTTTTACGACACAATTAATCATTATCTTATTTGCCATTGCCTTGTATACCTTATCGGCGTTAAGTGGTTTGAATCGAGGCATGCAAACATTGAGTCGTTATAATGTGATCCTCGCCTCTGCTTTAATGCTTTATATTCTCATTTTTGGTCCAACAAACTTTATTATTAATGGTTATATCCAAGGGGTGGGTAGTCTGCTTAATAACTTCATTCCGATGGCGACATTTAGAGGTGATGAAAGTTGGTTAAGCGGATGGACAGTCTTCTTTTGGGGATGGTTCGTTGGTTATAGCCCAATGATGGCAATTTTTATTGCGCGAATTTCTCGTGGCAGAAGTCTTCGTCAACTCATCTCGACGACTAGCATTATTGCGCCCTTGGTAACCTGTTTTTGGTTTACGGTTGTTGGTGGCTCTGGCTTGGCATTTGAAATTGCCAATCCTGGCAGCGTGAGTGGCGCGTTTGAAGGTTTTAACTTGCCCGGTGCATTACTGGCAGTAACATCACAATTGCCTTTTCCGACGGTGATCTCGATTTTATTCTTAGTATTGACGACTATTTTTATCGTCACCACCGGTGATTCGATGACTTATACCATCAGTGTCGTCATCAGTGGTGAAACAGAACCCAATGCAATGATCCGTATATTTTGGGGTGTCATGATGGGGGTCACAGCATTAATTTTGATTTCCCTTGGTTCTGGGGGGATATCTGCGCTGCAATCCTTCATTATTATCACCGCGGTCCCTGTATCGATCATATTGCTGCCTTCTCTTTGGAATGCACCACAAATCGCGATGCAAATGGCCAAGGATCAAGGGTTATAAAAAGTATTCATTAAAGACAATATATAAGCATTAGTAAGGCGATAAATGATGCGATTCGATGCAATAAGTTGAAAATCTAGTGACGCTTAATCAACAACTTATAACAACGAAGACCATCGTTTCTCGGCTTGCGCGTCGGGTGTTTAGCCCGAAGCCTAGCACTGTGTTGAAATGACTAATCTGTGACCTCAGGGATGAGGTTAATCTACTAACGAATCCGCTATTTTGAACTTGGTACAGAAGAAACCCTAACAAACAAAAAAGTGGCGATGTCTTATTTCGGCGGCTGATATTTCCAGCCATATTGTTGTCTTAGGATCGATGTAAAAGATTGTAAAAAAGCCCAAGCAGAAAATGCTGCATAGGGCTTTATGATGCACTAAAGAACGTCATGCTTAAAAGTCATCGAGTACGGCACCTTTACTGGCGCTAGAAGCGTTAAAAGCAAACTTTGCTTGCACTCCTCGGTTGTAACGTGGCATTGGCGCTTGCCAGCTTTTTTTACGCTCAAAAAGCTCCTCATCGCTGATGTTCAGTTGCAGTAGCAACTGTTTAGCATCAATCGTGATGGAGTCGTTTTCATGAATGAACGCGATATTCCCCCCTGCGGCCGCTTCAGGTGCCACATGTCCGACTACCATCCCCCAGGTACCACCGGAAAAGCGACCGTCGGTGATTAAGCCAACGCTTTCACCTAAACCTGCACCAACTAATGCACCTGTAGGTGCAAGCATTTCTGGCATCCCGGGGCCACCTTTAGGTCCTAGGTAGCGCAATACCATAACGTCACCCGCGTTTATTTTTCCCGCCAATATGGCAGCCAGAGCGGTTTGTTCATCGTTGAACACCCGGGCAGGGCCAGTCATTACCGGATTTTTTAGGCCGGTGATTTTGGCCACACAGCCTTCGGGTGACAAATTACCCTTAAGAATGGCCAGGTGGCCCTGCTGGTACATTGGGTTGCTGAGCGGACGGATCACATCCTGATCGGCACGTGGCACATCGGGCACGTCTTTCAGTACTTCTGCAATGTTCTGACCGGTGATGGTTAAACAGTCGCCATGCAGTAGGCCTGCGGACAATAATATTTTCATGACCTGCGGGATCCCACCGGCTTGGTGCAGATCCACAGCCAAGTATTCTCCACTAGGTTTGAGGTTGCACAGTACGGGTGTCTTTTGGCGCACTCGCTCAAAGTCGTCAATCGTCCATTCCACTTCAGCCGCATGGGCGATAGCTAAAAAGTGCAGCACGGCATTAGTCGAGCCACCCGTGGCCATGATGACCGCCACCGCGTTTTCAATCGATTTACGGGTAACAATATCGCGCGGTTTGATATTTTGCCTTATTGCTTCAATCAGTACCTTGGCAGACTCTTTGGCGGAATCCACTTTCTCGTCATGGGGATTAGCCATAGTTGATGAATAAGGCAGAGAAATACCTAAGGCTTCAAATGAGCTCGACATGGTATTCGCGGTGTACATACCACCGCAGCTACCTGTGCTTGGAACGGCCCGGCGCTCAATTTGCAATAAGTCCTCGTCGCTCATTTTCCCCGCGGCATGTTCACCCACGGCTTCGAAAACACTGACGATATTGAGTGCTTTACCCTTATAATGCCCGGGTAGTACGGTGCCGCCATACACATAGATAGAAGGCACGTTGGCACGCAGCATACCCATTAGGCCGCCAGGCATATTTTTATCACAACCACCAATAACTATTACGCCGTCCATCCACTGACCCTGTACGCAGGTTTCAATACAGTCAGAGATCACTTCGCGGCTGATCAATGAATACTTCATGCCCTCGGTGCCCATGGCCATACCATCTGAAATGGTCGGGGTGCCAAAAACTTGGGCGTTACCACCCGCTTCTTCAATACCTGCGATTGCGGCATCGGCTAACTTTTGCAGGCCACTGTTGCACGGAGTGATAGTGCTGTGTCCGTTGGCGACACCAACCATGGGTTTATTGAAGTCTTCGGCTTGGTAACCCATAGCGTAATACATCGAACGATTTGGCGCGCGTGTCGGTCCTTCGGTAATGTTTTTACTACGACGATTAATCTGGTCGCTAGTGTTTTTATTGTCTTGCGTCATAGTGTTTCTCGTCGAATTAACGTTAATTAAAGTAAAGTATGCCCGAGGGAATGAAACGACTCCAGATATTTAGCATGCTGACGCCTTTGTTAATATCACTATTCCTAAAACCTAGATCGCTTCGCTGCTAGATCGCTTCGCTGCTAGAACGCTACGCGGCTAGATTCTATAAAAGAAAAGCTTAGATGCTAGGTGACGAGCGATATCAAACGTAAGAGCGATATCAAACGTAAGAGCGATATCAAACGTAAGAGCGATATCAAACGTAAGAGCGATATCAAGCGAAGGGGCTTAGGAGCTAGACCGCTTTATCCGTGAGCGCCGCGTTCGCTTGTTATCGTTTCTGAAGCCAATGTTCACCCTACTTGTATTTATGTAATATCTTCTTAGGAATATGACAATAATCATTTGGAAACCGAGTTAATCTTTGTTGGTGTTCTTCATCGCTTTTTACATAGTTGAGCAACGGCAAAATTTCAACGACAATCTTATCTGCATCGTCACGGTGACTAATATACTCAATAGCAGTCTCGAGGTGACTAGCGTGTTTACTGTATATTCCGCTGCGGTATTTTTTTCCCACATCCTCGCCTTGCTTATTGATGCTGTAAGGATCAATAATTTCAAAAAAGTAACCGATAAGCTCATTAACATTAACTGTGCTTGGGCAGAAGGTCACTTTTACACACTCTGCATAGCCATCATAATTGCTCTGGGTGGTATCGGTTAAGCCATTGGCTCGACCTGCCTGTGTTGCAAAAATGCCTGGCAAGTACGTCATAAATTCCTGCACGCCCCAAAGACAACCGCCGGCAAAATAAATTATTTCTCGCTCGTTGTAAGCAATCTTATTATCTGGTTGTATTTTCATATTAGGTCTTTATAAAAAATGAATTCAGTTTTATGAGTTATTCTATTGATTACTGTAATAGCAAGTAGACCGTTATTGATCTGTTTGTTATGTGTTCAGTGATAAATTATTATCAGTTGAGAATAGTTATCATGTGTAATATTTTACCCGCTAAGATACACTATTGATTAACGTATCGATTAACGTATCGATCAATCGCTTTCAACTGAAACCTATCTTACGATATTTCGTTTGGTTGTTCCAATTCGTTAACCCCATTGCTGTGTAGCACAAAGATGAGCAATGACTTTTTCTGTTACTTGGTCATATGATTGGGGGGCAGGGGAAGTGAAAATAAGCGTTTTTACAGATAGTTCAAACAGTGTAAATAGAGAACATTAACATGATTCGAGTTGTACAAATTGCTTTGTCCGCTTTGTTATTTAGCCTATCGTCTGTTTCATCGGCAGCCGACGATGCTAATGATGTAAGTACAGATATTGAGAAAATTACGGTTCAGGGCTCAACCACGGCTAATACTAAACCTGTAGGCACTTTTGGTTCGCCAGTTTCAAATCTAGAATATGATCCGCGCGTTGATCTACAGTCGCGCAATATGGCAGAAGCTCAAGCTGATGTGACGATTCGGGGTGGTATTTTCGAAAATACTGGCTTTAGGGTCGGCAGCGCGACGTTATTGGATCCGCAAACGGGACATTACTTTGCCGAAATTCCGATTGCTCAGGAAATGTTATCTAACGCTAAGGTACTTACTGGCGCAGATAATGCGCTTTTCGGTGTTAACAGCTCGGTAGGCACAGTTTCCCGCGACTGGACACTCATAAATACGGCAGGTAGTGCTTCTATTGGCGCAGGTAATAACAACTTTACTCTTCAACGGGTTCACAGCGGTGTGAGTATGGCACTCGCTGACTCTACCGATTGGACTATCGGTTTTGAAGGTGAATATTCTCGCTCTGAAAGTGACGGTACGATAGAGAATGGCGACCATGATTTTCAACGCGCCTCTGGTCGTATTCAGTTAGTTGGGTCATCATCACAGACAGATCTATTTTTTGGTTCTCAAGAAAAATTCTTTGGCTGGCCAAATATGTACACGCCATTTAATGTTAATGAAACTGAAGACCTCAAAACGCGACTATTATTGCTTAATCATAAACAGCATTATTCACGAGACAGCACATTTGAAATGTCCGCTTACAATCGTCGTAACACCGACCATTACGTTTTTTCGCGCGAAAATCCTGATGTATTTCAAGCCTTTCATGAAACCGATGTTACATCAATAGCACTTTCAGGGCGCCATGCACAAACAGCATCGTTTGCCCTCAATTACTCAAGCCAGTTTATAACAGACAGTATTGAATCAACCACGCTTGAAAATAACTTTACTTCGCGTGAGTATTACAAACTCAGTGTATTACCTGAATACCGAATGTCTCTACAAGATGATCAACAGTTAACTTTTCGTCTCGGCGCTGCTTTTGATGATACTAACCGGGACGATTCACAAGCCTCCCTTATTGGTGATGTAACCTGGAATACAATAAATGCTGACGATACCTCGCAAACACTTTATCTCTCTTATGCAGAAGCCAGTCAAGTGGCAGGTTATACCGCTATAGGTGGGAGTGACAGCGGTGGGCTATTTAGAAGTAACTATGATCTTGAGCGAGAAACCACTAAAAATATTGAATTAGGGCTGGCATTAGACCGAGAAACCTGGCGCCTTGATTCGGCTATTTTTTATCGACAAGATGATGATTTAGCCGATTGGACCTATAGCTTGAGTTCAACCTCTGCTCGTTCAGCAAATCCGGTCGATATAAATACGCTAGGTGTAGAGTTACTTGCGGTAAAACGTTTAGATAATGCAGAAATAATTACCAGCTATACCTTCCTTGATAAATCGGAAAATTATGGTGCTACGGATATTGATGCTAGCTTTTATGCAATGAACTACCCTGATCATCGAGTAACCTTAGGTGTTATTTGGCGACCTACCGACATAGTGGAAGTCCGTGTTGATAACGAGTGGCGTAAACAAGAAGAAAATATTCTACGAAACGGTGACGATGATGCTTTATTCACCCACCTCACGTTAAAAATGTCTCCTTCGCAGTTTAACGGTCTGGATATCATGCTTGCAGCAGACAATCTTTGGGGGGAATCATTTGAAGAGGTACCTGGAACTCCTGGGCGAGGGGAACAATACACTATTAGTGCTGCTTACAACTGGTAACCTTGTCTGAAGTAATCTATATCGGCCCCACTTTTTGACTGGGGTAAAATCGTTACTCTGTAGCACTTGAAAAACAGACAACATATAATAAATACAAATCGTGTAGATAGTTAACTATTACAAATAGCTATTGAATCAATTGACATTAAATATTAGAGATTTTAATGATTTATCTAGTTATCACTACCTTGATTTGGGCTTTTTCCTTTGGTCTTATTGGCAATACGCTCAAAGGTATTGACCCACTTCAAATAGCCGATACGCGCCTATTACTGGCGCTTATTGTTTTTCTTCCCTTTATAAAACGACGCAACACAAACGGGCAAGAAAAATGGCAGCTCATACTGCTTGGCGCACTTCAATACGGGGTAATGTACACCTGCTATCTTTCTGCTTTTCGTTATATACCATCCCATCTGGTTGCGCTATTTAGCGTTTTTACACCACTTTATATCGTTATTATTAACGATCTTCGACAGCGGTGTTTTACCCCATGGTATGTATTGGCCACTATGCTTTCAATTTGTGGCGCCGCAATTATAAAAATGGGCGATATAGACTCAAGCGAAATTTGGTTAGGATTTGGCCTTATGCAAATAGCCAATATCGCTTTTGCTTTTGGGCAAATTTATTATCGAGATTGGAAGCTAGATAGACCACATATTAGCGACAGCTCTGTATTTGGCTTTTTGTTTTTAGGTGCAGCCGCTTTTACCACCATTGTTACGCTGGTGATTTCTCAGCAGCCACCCATTCCTTTAAGCGCAACACCAATGCAGTGGTTCGTTTTAGTTTATATGGGAGTCATTGCATCAGGGCTTGGTTTCTTCCTTTGGAATAAAGGCGCAACCCAAACAAGCGTCGGAGTATTAGGCGTCTTTAACAATGCGGTAGTGCCACTGGCTATGTTTGCCTCCTTGTTTATTTTTGGTGAAGCTAAGCGAGGAACACCAGAAGAACTTGTCAGGCTTGCCATCGGATCACTATTGATTTTGGCGGCGCTATTGATTGCAAAGCGAAAATAAATGTCTTGATGATAATTGGCTCAGTTTTGCTGATAGGGGTTTTGCAGCCATCCCCTAGAAATCAGCACTAAATGAAGTAAACACGCATTTACTTCATTCACTAAAAGCTGATATTTTTAGATCGCAGACAGGGATCAGTTCGGTGTAAGTCTTGAAGATGCCTAACACCTATGAGCCTTCCTCCAGTCAATAGGCGAACCATTTTACGGGTAGAAAGTATTTGGCTGCTTGTGCAGTCAAATTCAAATCAATCAACAAATTCATCTACTTCGTATGTCGGTAAGCGGTCAAATCATCGTGTTCTTAGCAATAAAAGCATGCAAACACATATTGGCTATCTTATTGCGTATTGTTTTAAAATAAAGAATGCTGCCTGACGCTTTCGTGATCCTTTAGAATATCAGGGGCACTACGACTAAATGGATTTAGCCGGCAGTGCGACGCAGGATGCCAAAGCCGAGACATTTATCGGTTAACCTTAATGGGACTATTCAAGTCTCAGGTGTTTTGTGCACAGTTAGATTCAGGCTCATTTAAGGTGTAAACGACTTTGTTGATTGTATTAACTAATGCGCGCCTATAAGGTGTCATTCTTTATAAAATCAACTGCAGGCGTTCTAGCTTAAATAGTATCTGGCATAGTGATGAGGGTGAGAAGTCATTGCTTCATTAGACACATCATTTTAACGTGTTTTAAACCAGCATAAAAATTTAAACCCACCACGAGGAGTTAATGATGATTACTTATTTTTACTGGGCTGTTGTTATAGGGATAATGGCTGGATTAGGCTTTCTATTGGGTAAGAAACAGAAATGGAAATCTGCCATGATTGCGTGTTCCATTGTATTTTTTATTGGTTTGCTGGCTTACTATTTTCATTTTCAGCAAGTTTTTGTAAAAAATTATGGGGGTGTGATGTCAATTACTGTGCCTGATGGCCAGAAACATATTCTCGCGACCTGGAAAGACGATAATTTGTGGATCGAAAATTATGATCCACAAACCAATACCTGCCATTTTAACGAATATTCCAAGGGCAACTTGTTACAGGGAAAAGTGACTATTAAAAATTGTTCTCCCATCGCTTTGCAGCAAAGTGTGCAGTCCGGCGCTCATTAATCAGCATCCTCAAGAATATCAGGTAACGCTGCTGTTATTTTATGAATTTTCTTTTCGATGATAATTCCATCATCAGCGAGAAAACCACGGAGTTGATTACTGATAGCAGTACGTTGTTTTACATGACGTTCGAGTATACGTTGCAGGCGTTGTATGTCTTGCTGCTCAAGTGATTTAGGGCGGTAAAAATGAATATTAGCCTAGAACTCGCTTCAGCAATTGCCAATGCATCATTTGTATTTCCCTGTACAAATGGCTTAACTTTGATTGCTGGAATTAAATCAACTTGATGCCGAGTTTGATGATTTCTCTGCCCCAATAATTAGCTGAATAACACGCTTTCATCGCTACTCGTGTCGGCTTATATTGTCGTAATTGATTATTCAAAGGTGCAGTTGAGGCGTTACCTGCCTTAACCGAATATTGTGAGCATCTTGAGCGAAAACGACGCCAAGGCGCAGCAAACTGCCAGTGCTGCCAGTGCTGGCTGTGTTGGCTGTGTTGGTTGTGTTGGTTGTGTTGGTTGTGTTGGTTGTGTTGGTTGTGTAAACAATAACGTCTTAATCTAACAACACCACTTTTTACATGATTGATATCAAGCTTTTCTGCTGCGATAAATCGATCATATTGCTGATGAATTGGCCATCGAGTGCTAATTGGTTAAATCATTCTGTTGAATTTGCTCGATGATAAAATCATACCCGGAACTGTGCAGATAATGTTTTTTAGTTACATTGACTATAATAATCTAATTATAAGACGTTTGATTGAAGCATTTACTGAATAGGCCATTTATGAATTCATTAGAGAATCAAGCAGCCCCTCGGCCTAGCTATTTACACCCAGTTTTCTTTGGCTCTTTTTCTTTCGTTTTTCTCAATTTCAGTTTACCCATCAGAGCTGATGATCTTGGCATAGATGCAGTAGGGATCGGAGGCATGTACGCTGTGTTCACAGGCGCCATGTTATTATTTCGACCTATTGTTGGTTATTGCTTAGATAGGTTCGGGCGCCACCTTTTCTTCTCTAGTGCGTTTTTTTTCTATGTTCTCGCAATGCTTTTGTTTGTTCAAAGTAATAGTCTTTATGATTTCTATTTAGCGCGTTTTCTTCAAGGCATAGGCGCCTCGCTCATGTGGGTGTCCGCAAGAACAATGACCTCTGATTTAAATAAAGCGAAGTCAGCAGGTTCCGCCATGGGGATACTCACAACGACATCGGTCCGTGGCAGTATGGTGGGAGCGACTTATGGATTTACCTTATTGGGGTTTTTTCCTATGCAATCCGCTTGGGTGTGGGCGTTTATAGGTTATGCTTTAATGTCGGTTGTGGCATTGCTGTTGTCTTTGAAGGTTAAAGAGACATCTACAACGGTTTTTCCGAATAATTCACACGATAATTTCAACAGGAAAGTTCCTTGGACACCTAATTTAGCTAAGGTCTTGTTCATCGTGTTTTTATCTGCTTTTGCGAGCGCATTAATAGAACCAATTTACTTACTTTTTTTGAAAACCAAATTTGACATCAATGTGATTATTTTGGCATTAGTATTTTTCCCCGCGGGCTTAGTTCATGCAATATTACCGCGGTACTCTGGTCAGTGGTCAGACAAATGGGGAAGAGGAAAAATAATCGCAATCGGCCTTGCAATAGCAGGTTGTCTTTCTATTGCCTTACCTTATTGGCAATCTCTTTATTTTATTGCTGTTTCGTATATTTTGTTCTCCATCGGCTGGGCAATGGCTAGTCCAGCCGAGGACGCGTTAGTTAATGACATTTCACCTGCTCACCTACGAGGCACTGTAATGGGGATAAAAGAGGGAGCGAGCGGCACTGGCTCAGCATTGGGTCCGTTGGCCGGCGGGTATATTTATGAGTATTGGGCAAAAGAAATGGCTTTTGTGAGCAATGGTATATTATTAATAGTCGTTGCGATATTAGCGCTATTTTGGTTCAAACAGAAAATTATTTCTTCTAAAGTTTAACGGCGCTATGAAGCATTGATAAACAGATATCTAACGGCATTCATTGGGCTATTTCAAGTATGGAATGCCTTTAGTTTCTAACAATTCTATTTACCTTTATTGTGCTAAAACCATTCAACCGATAAATAACTGCATTTTCTGTCAGTTTTTGCTTAAGACAGCAGCACGGCAAAAGCCGACGGTCGCAGAATATTATTGAAGTGCTTTGGAAAAGTACTGAACACGTTAGATTTTTGAAAAAAATAACAAAAAATAACAATACCACCCAACTTTTTAGGCTGAATATTGAACAACAACCTACGCTTTATTTACCCTTTTAAATGGTAATTGAACATGGCCAGACCAAGACAAACAATTGTTAGTTTACAAGATACGCCTACTCCCTATATATAGAAAGTTATCACTGTTGTTCACGTGTAGTGCGTAAAGCCTTTCTGTGTGGTATCGATAATTCAACAGGTGAGAATTTTGAACATCGGCGTGAATGGGTTGATTCTCGCATCCTTGAGCTTGCAACTATCTTCGCTATTCATATATGTGCTTATGCATTCTTGTTAATAAGCAAGGAGCAATCATCTGTATGTAGTCGTTAAAGTCGATGCTGCTAGAGTGAAACACTCTGCCAGCGCTTGCTGTGCACTTAAACGCTCACTTTTTAATCCCATAACGTCACTTTAGGCTTGATTGATATCAAGCTATCCTGCTGTGTTAAATCGATCATATTACTGATGAATTGGCCATCGAGTGCTAATTGGTTAAATCATCCTGTTGAATTTGCTCGACGATAAAATCATACAAGGTGAACGCAACTCAAATAGAATGGGGATTATGTTGTAAATTATTTCCCAGTCATTTGCATAATATATAGCGCAGTCATTAAATCCAGATGGGCACCACCGCCATTTTTGAACAGCGTTATTTTCGCTTCGGTTTGGCGTCCTTGTCCGTTATTACAAAGTTGGTAGAAGTCTGAGATAACGTCATTTTCTGTAATTATTCCATTCTTTATCGGCGTAGCAAGTTCACCAATCTCATGAATTGCGGTTTCTCGTGAATCAACAAATATACGCGATTTGACCAATAGTGCATCATCGGCTTCGCGCATATCAGCTCGCGGCGCTTTGTGGCCTTCAGATAAAACATTACAAAGTTCTGTCCAGGATAAATTATTCTTAACATCTTCTGCATTAATAAAGAAAGGCATGTAATTGAAATCATTGGTTTAAGTTAAATTATCTTCATCATACTTGTATTGTGATAATTAATCGATTCTAGTGGATGGTATAGTGGTCACAGGCTTTGGGTTAAATAAATAGTCTTTCGGAAGCATAATGTAGATATGCTTACTCTAGAATTTAGTTGACCAGATCAGCATTCAAATAAGCACCATTTTGCGGTTAAATGAGATCTTTTCCCTGCCGGTGTTTTTCAAAAGAGTTGTGTCATCCCCAAAGAGCTTGGTTTTACGCAGCGGCAGAGGGCCATTCGTACTTACAATCTGCCATGTATACCTGCATCCCGCAGGTAAATTAATTATGAAAATGTACAGGAAAAACATGAATAAAAAATTCAACCCCGAAAAAGTCACAGATGTCGTTCATTGGAACGATACATTATTTTCTTTCAAGACAACGCGTAGTCAAGGCCTTCGATTTAGAAATGGGGAATATGTCATTATTGGCTTAGCGCAGAAAGAGACTAAACCAATCCTGCGAGCCTATAGTCTTGCTAGCGCAAACCATGAAGAATACTTAGAGTTTTTCAGTATTAAAGTCGAGGGTGGTGCTTTTACATCAAAATTACAACATTTAGCTATTGGAGATGAAGTTATTATTGGTAGTAAGCCAACAGGAACACTGGTTATTGATGATTTAAAAGACGGTAGAAATTTACTCTTGATTGGCACAGGTACAGGGCTGGCCCCGTTTTTAAGTATTATTAAAGATCCTGAAACCTATGAACGTTTTGAAAAAGTTATTTTGTTCCATGGCGTAAGGTATACCAATGAGTTGGCATACCATGAGATATTAACAACAGATCTTCCTAATCATGAATATCTTGGTGAAATGATAACTGAACAACTCATCTACTATCCGTGTGTCACTCGTGAACCCTATAAAAATCAAGGACGAATTACTGATTTAATTAATTCGGGGAAATTATATACAGATATTGGGATAGCCGAACTCGACCCTGAACTTGATCGAATGATGATGTGCGGTAGTCCTTCCATGTTAGAAGACACTTGTGCCATGCTTGATGAAAAAGGCTTTAAGGAAAGTCCTAAAAAAGGAGTGCAAGGAGACTACGTTGTTGAGAGAGCTTTTGTTGAAAAATAGCCTTTTTGAAGCCAATAGCACTAAATAGCTCAATTACACTCATTCGGCGAAAAACCCCGAGACCCGAGCAAAACGAAAGTCCCGGGGAATTTAGCGGATCTAATTTAGCCACCCAACCTGTTATTAAGGTGTCTAAACAATCAACTTAAACAGAGACTCATATGAAAATTTTTATTAGCATCGCACTCTTGGCTATCCTATTACCAACAATGAGTTATGCAGAAGATGTACATAAGCATGAAGAACACGTAAAGGCTTCTGGTGTAGAGGCGCTTTCTCCTGATTTGCGCAAACTATTATCTGAAGAAATGAAAGCATTACAGGGTGGAATGATGTCTATAATCCCTGCATATATTTCTGGAAACTGGAGCGAAATAGAAACTACGGCACAGAAAATAAAGAGTAGTTATATATTGAAACAAAGCCTAACAGAAAGCCAAGTAAAAGAACTACATTCAGTATTGCCACCTGAATTTATTGAAAAAGATCAGCGGTTTCATTATTTAGCAGGAATGCTTGAACATGCCGCACAAAGTAAAAAGCCAGAGCTAATAAATTTTTATTTTTCTGAAATGAATGAGTCGTGCGCTAGTTGTCATGCCGTATTTGCAACGCATAAATTTCCAGCCTTGAAACCAGCGGGAAAAGATGGGCATGCACACTAATATGTATAACTAATAGGATTTAATTTAGCCACCTATGATTGTTCCGTTGAATTGCTCGTAGAGAAAATTATACAAGGTGATCGCAACTCAAATAGAAAGGGGTTATGTTGTTACTTCAAAAAATGGGTGGCATGTATTTGCTATGTATTTGCTATGGGATAGATATTGAAACCTGTCATCAATATGGCGGTGTGGTTAAGATCATTAAGCATTGAAGATCCAGCAGTGATAACAAAGAGACTAAGTCATCTGAATAAAAAAATGACGCAATTGTCAAAATCATTCTTACGGTAAGTAGAGCACCTCCTCAGGCAAGTCTATTTGAATAAACATAAGTTAATCATAAACAAAAGCAATATTCAGAGCTGGTTTGCCCAACAGCGGGCCGCAGTTGCCCTTTACCTCACATTTTATGAAACCGGTGAGTACATGGGAGAAATATCTGACTTTCGTAGCTTCATTAAGATGAAAGTTAAGTAAATACAAAACAAATATGAAGAAAAAGATGAAATTATCAACTAAAGTATATTTTAGATCTAATGAAAAATGACGTTTATTCTACTTATCCTCCGCATTCAGCCTCTCAGCTTTTATCGCACTTTTATTTATCATCTTCTATCAGTGCAGTTTTATCTTTTGGCGCTTTAAATGATTCACGCATCTTTTGCATCATCGCGTAGAAGATAGGTACCAGTATGGTTGCGAGTATTACTGATGCAACCATGCCCCCTAATACAGCATAACCTAATGATTTTCGGCTTTCAGCACCTGCGCCTGTTGCAAGAACAAGTGGTACAACACCTAATACAAAAGATAGCCCAGTCATCAGTACAGCACGGAAACGCAAACGACCCGCTTCAACAGCGGCTTCCAGCGTTGGCTTGCCACCTTCTTGTAATTCTTTAGCAAACTCTACTATCAAGATAGCACTCTTACTGGCGAGACCAATTAATAACACTAAACCGATTTGAGCATACAAATTAAGCTCATAACCCATAATGTTAAGGTAAATAAAAGCACCTAACATAGCGAGGGGAACAGAAAGCATTACCGCTAATGGAATGGTCCAACTCTCATATTGTGCGACTAGGAATAGATACGTAAATACAAAAGCTAAAGCAAAAATATATGGCGCTAAATTTCCCGCTTGTAGCTCTTGGAACGTTTGTCCAGTCCATTCATAACTGTAACCAGAGGGTAATGTATTCACAGCACGTTCGACTGCCGCTATCGCTTCACCGGTACTGTATCCTGGAGTGGGGAAAATATTGATATCTGTTGAGCTAAATAAATTGTACTGTTTAACGGATTCGGGTCCAAGAATCGGTGTTATTTCAACTAGCGTGCTGAGTGGCACCATCTCATTGTTTTTTGTGCGCACATAGTAGCTATTAATATCTGTTTCACTGTCTCTGAACTCATTATCCGCTTGCACCATGACACTAAACACTTTACCAAAGCGATTAAAATCATTCACGTAATAGCCACCCAGTTGGGTTTGTAAGGTATTAAAGATAACGCTCAATTCGATGCCTAAATCTTTTGCCTTTTTACGGTTAATATCCAGATACATCTGAGGCACATTAGATCGAAAGTTACTAAATGAAAAGGCAACTTCAGGTAAACTATTGAGATTTAATATAAAGGATCCCATCACTTGTGATAATTGTTCTGGAGTTCTTCCTTGCGTATCTTGCAATACAAATGAAAGTCCACTGGTAGCACCTAAACCAGGGACAGAGGGCAGGGCAAAGGCCATTACTTTTGCAGAAGGTAATGTATTAAATTTCCCTTGTAAGCGTGCGATGATTTGATTCTGATGCATGCTTTTATCACTACGTTCATCCCAATCTTCAAGGGTAATAATGAGCAAACCACCATTAGATGCAACTGAGCCCGTTAAAATACTAAAACCACTCACATGAATAACATCAGCTACACCTGGCTCATCGCTCGCAATCGTCACTAATTCATCTATAACATCTTCTGTACGGTTAAGTGAAGCACCATCAGGTAGCTGAATATCTACCATAAATGATTTTTTATCTTCGATGGGGATAAAGCCTGAAGGCGTATTACCGGCAAGTACGAATAATGCACCCATTAGTATCACAAAGCCGATGCCGACGAGTAATAATCGGCGTACTAATAGACTGACTATCGCAGTATAGCGTTCGGTTAATTTATTAAAGAACTTGTTAAACTGAAAATGAAAGCCTTTTGTATGTTTTTTGGGTTTGCGTAATAATGTTGCCGCTAATGCAGGGCTTAAGGTCAATGCATTGACTGACGAGATAAGCACTGAAATACAGATAGTAATAGAGAATTGAGCATACATTTGCCCTGTAATACCTGGCATTACTGCTGTTGGGGCAAAAACAGCTAATAATACTAATGTTGTCGCAATGATGGGCCCAGTCACCTCTTTCATTGCTTTTTCAGTGGCATCTATGGGGGATAATCCTTCATCTTCCATTAAGCGCGTTACATTTTCTATCACTACGATTGCATCATCTACCACAATACCAATTGCGAGCACCAGAGCGAACAGTGAGATGGTATTAATACTCATGCCAATGGCAAGCATAAAGGCAAAGGTACCGATCAATGAAACTGGAATTGCAATCGCGGGAATAAGAGTTGAACGTACATCTTGCAAAAACAGGAATACAATTAAAATAACAAGCGCAACCGCAACTAATAATGTTTCAATCACTTCACCAATAGAAGCGCTAACGGCTTCGGTCGTATCATAAGCGATGACACTTTCAATATCCGTTGGGAAGCTAACAGATAAACGTTCAAGATCTTTTTTGATTGATTCTGCTACCTCTAACGCGTTTGCCCCCGGAGATTGATATACGGCAATAATGGCCGAGGGTTTATTATTAAACTTACCTTCAGCATCGTAGCTACTTGAGCCTAATTCTATGCGAGCAACTGCATTTAAATAAACTTTCGAACCGTCAGGATTCGCACGGATCATAATCTCTGAAAATTCTTCAGCAGTTTGGAAGCGACCTTTAGTTTGCAAAGTATATTGAAAACTTTGATCTTTAGAGGAGGGGGACGCACCAACACGACCTGCTGCGACTTGAATATTTTGTTCTCGTATAGATGCAATCACATCTTCTGTGGTGACATTTAAGGTAGACATTTTATTCGGATCAAGCCAGATACGCATTGCATAATCCATCGCACCAATAATTTGTACTTCTGATACGCCTGGCTGACGGGCTAAAGAATCTTTAATATTGATATTGGCATAATTGCTTAAAAACAGAGAGTCGAAGGTTTCATTAGGTGAGTTTAAATTCACTACTAATAACATATTCGGTGATTTTTTCTTAACAGACACACCTGATTGTTGCACTTCTGCAGGCAGTTTTGCCATCACTGAGGTAACACGGTTTTGCACGTTGACCTGAGCCATATCAGCATCAGTTCCTACAGCAAAGGTAATACTAAGTGAATAACTACCATCATTTGCACTACTTGAAGACATGTATAACATATCCTCTACACCGTTTACTGATGACTCGATTGCTTGAGCAACGGTAGATTTTACTGTTTCAGCACTTGCGCCCCGGTAACTTGTCGTAACACTCACCTGTGGAGGTGCAATTTCAGGGAATTCGGCGACAGATAAAATGGGAATAGATAATAAACCTGCAAGCGTTAATACAATTGAAATAACAAAAGCAAATTTAGGTCGATGAATAAAGAATGAACTGATCATAGTGGTAACCTATTTTTCATTTTTTGAAGCGAAAGGAGTTTCAGTCTGCTCTGTTGTTTCAACTACAATACCGACACGCACTTTTTGTAACCCTTCAACGACTATTTTTTCACCGAGTTTTAACCCTTTTATCACTTCCCAACGAACATCATAACGAGTACCTAGTTTAACCATGCGTTTTTCAATTTTGTTTTCTTCGTTAACCACTAATACAAAACGTCCTTGTTGCTCTTCTTGTACGGCTGATTGTGAAATCACAACAATTTTTTCTTCGTGGGGCATTGCGAGTGACAATTTAGTATATTGCCCTGGTAATAAGGATGCCTTGGGGTTAATAAATATCGCTCTAATAGCTAATGTACCTGTGCTTTGATCAATACGGTTATCAATGAAGTCAATTTTCCCTGTATGAGGGTAGTCCAGTGTATCTGACAAGTTAATTGTCGCCGTCAAGTCATCTGTGTCTACAGTGAGTCCATCGGTAAACTCTTTACGCGCTTTAGTTAATGTTTTTTCAGGAATTTGAAAGTTAACCCAAATAGGGTCGAGTTGTACTAATGTCGCTAACTCTAAATTATTTGCAGTGATTAAGTCCCCTGTGCTCACTTTTGAGCGACTAATTCGGCCTGAAATAGGTGCCATTATTTTTGTATAAGAAAGGTTTAATAAAGCATTATCGAGATAGGCTTGTTTAATCGCTACATCTGACTCTGTTTGATTCATACTGGCTGTTAATTCATCTATGTCCAACTCTGAAATTGCACCCGTGTTAATTAATTTTTGACCACGTTGCCAACGGTTTTTAGCAATTTTGTAAGCTGACTGCGCATGTTTTAAAGATGCTTTTTGTTGATTTACTTCTGTATTATAAGGGGTAGCGTCAATTTCGAATAAAAGATCACCTGCTTCTACATCATCACCACCAGTAAAATGACGCTTTAATAAAACACCTTCAACTTGTGCACGGAGCGATACATCTTCAGTTGCTTCTGTTCTACCTATAAAAGCCATTTCTGGCACAATATCGATCTCTTTTATTATCTCAACAACAACATGTGGTGCCGGAGCTGCAACCTCTGTTAAGGCTGCATCGTTACAAGCAGAAAGAAGCAATAATAATGAAACAATAAGTAGGGAGCGTGGCAGTGAAAATGTGTTCATGAGTAAGCCTTATAAGTCAATTTGATTGCTTAAAAATTAAGCTTATTAAATAAGTTCAATGATTGCTATTATTTAATGGTTTTATTTATATTGTAGTGATGCTTGGATGGGGAGTTGTTAGTCGGAAGTATTTAGCCATTAGCCATTAGCTAAATACTAAGTTCTATATTTTAAATTGGTGGAGCTATGCGGGATCGAACCGCAGACCTCTTCGCTGCCAGCGAAGCGCTCACCTAGCTGAGCTATAGCCCCATCATATTGTTCAGACATAAATTAACATTGCCATCCAAGATGGTTGGCTAAATAACAAACAATAATCTACGCTTTATTTACCCTTTCAAAATGGTAATTGAAGTTGGCCATACCCAGACAAACAATCATTAGCTTAGATGACACACCTTCTCACTGTATATAGAAAGTTATCATTGTTGCTCGCGTGAAGTGCGTAAGGCTTTTCTGTGCGGCATTGATAACTCAACAGGCGAAAATTTTGAGCATCGCCGAGAGTGGGTTGATTTACGTATTCTTGAATTGGCTACCATCTTTGCGATTGATATCTGCACTTATGCATTCTTATTAATAAGCAGGGAGCGACCATTTGCATGTGGTGATAAAAGTTTATGCAGATAAGGCTAAACAATGGTCAGATAAAGACGTGCTTATGCAGTGGCATAAAAGCTTTAAAGGCACATTGTTAACTAATAAATTTGTCAAAAGGGAAGACCTCAACCAATTTGAATGATTTAATTTAGCCATGATGGTTCCGTTGAATTGGCAGTAGAGCAAAATATACAAGGTGATCGCGACTCAAATAGGAAAGGGTTATGTTGTTACTTCAAAAAATGGCTGGCTATGTATTTTTAGAAGCCGATATGGCACCTCTTATCAATGAATTAAAGGATTAACTTGATGGACAATGATTCTGCACAGGATTTTTCTAATGGTCTAACGCAAAGAAACTCAGCCATAATCGCTGGGCTAGGTCTGTTGGTAATGGTTTTCGCAGCACCCATAGCAAATTTCTATTTCATGTCGCAAAGCGTTGTCAAAGGTGATATCGCTGCAACAGTCAATGGCTTGCAATCCAATGGAACTCCATTTCTAATTGGCACATTCTTGTTATTTGTTACTTATGTGATGGATATTATTGTCGCATGGGCTTTATTTTGGTATTTGCGTAAAGATCAAAGAGCGCTTTCACAGTTGGTTGCGTGGTCTCGGCTTATTTACACTGCGCTTGCTTTCGTTGGTCTATCTTCGAGTATTCTAGCCTACGACTTGGCTGTGAGTCTGTCGATATCAAATTTATTCAGCGAATCAGATATCCAAACGATGGTTTTTGCCCACCTGTCAGCGGCTAAGTCGATGGAGTCGATGGCGCTGATGTTGTTTGGGGTTCACCTAGGTATGCTCAGTATTTTGTTATGGCGTTCTACCGTTACTCCAAGCTGGCTTAGTATTCCAGTGGGGCTAGCCGGCACGTCTTATATTGGTATGTATTTAGGCAAATACTTTGCTCCAGATGTCGATTGGGGCTGGTTAATTCTCTTTGCACTAGGAGAACTCGTATTGATGGTTTGGTTACTTGCATTCGGTTGGCGTAAACAAAGTTAGCCACTAACAAACGACTATGGCGTCCTTATCCCAAGTGTTGAACAAACCCGAACACCTGAGATATGACTCTTTATAGTGTAAATAACAGTTCGAGAAAACGAGCTGTTTGAAGTGACCTTTTATTCATAACAATTCAAAGTGATACATCATTTAATAGACGACCTACCGCTTGAACCTAATTTGATGTTAAGCACATTATCATCAATCATGTTCAATTCACTCATTTGATATTTAGGTAAATTCAACCTAATGTTATTGATGACTTCTGCTGTTAGAGCTATGTAGCTCAAACTAAAAGAATGGTATTCCACCCACTTAGCGACGTGAGTAAGATAAGGAATAAGGCCCTTTTTTATGGAATATGGAGAGAGACGCGCAAGTGATAACGCCGCTATTAATGCTGAACTTTTAAAAGGATTCATGCTCGGAGATATTGTCATCATACCTAATGATAATGTCGCCATATTTAATGGCAAACGACGTCATATCTCTCCTAAAGCCTTAGAAATTCTGTTGTTTATGGCCAGTAATCAAAATAAATTACTGTCAACTGAGCAATTGTTGAAAATAGGTTGGGGAGAAAAAGTAACCAAACGGGGAAATTTATCACATGTCATTAGTGAATTAAGACATGTATTGGATGACCATAAAGAATCTCCTGAGTTTATTCAAACACTAAACCGTAGAGGGTATCGTTTAATTGCCGCCGTAAAAAGTGTCGATGATAAAGTGCTTTATCCCAATTTATGGCCTTCGAATGAAGTGCCTGCACCTCAATTGAGCAATGACAATTGGCATTTATCCGTCGCATTATTGAAAAATTCGCGATTATTTAAAGTAACAGTAGCATTTTCTATTAGTACTTGGGTTATTATTCAAATTATTGCACTGGTATTTCCTATATTTAATGTGCCTGAATGGGGTCTGAAAATTGTTGTTCTCTTATTGGTTATCGGATTTCCTCTCATCTTACTTTATACTTGGTTACAAGAAATAAAAATAAAGAAAAATCTATTTTATATAAATAACAACAGCCCACGCAAAAAATTATTTTATAAACAACTGCTCTTTGATTTTATATTTATTGGTTTATTGTCTTCATTTGTTGGCTTCTTATCTATGCATCTAATTGATTCTATAGAATTAGAACAAAATGGTTTGACTAACAACAGCCGCTTACCACCTTCTGTTACTCTTCAACATGATTTATTAGCTGTCATTCCGTTTAAATTTGATAGCCACTCCAATGTACCCGATTATTTTAAAGCCACTTTTCAAGGTGAAGTAATTAACGCTTTATCAAATCAAAAGAATTTTAATTTGGTATCTCAACGGGCTATTAATGAGGTAGCTGTTAGTAGCACAATTAAACAATATGCCGAAAAGTTAGGGGCTAAATATTTACTAGATGGACAAGTCGTTGCAAATAATGAAGAAATAATAGTTATGCTTAACATTACCGATACCGAAACGGCTCTTCAAGTTTGGGCATCGTTAATTAAAGGTGCACCGGATAATTTATTGCATGTACAAAAGGAGCTTTATCGTAAAGTATTTAATGCATTGGATCTTATTGCAAAATCTTCTACTACAAATGTTGAAACATTAATAAGCACGGACGATTTTAAAGCTTACGACAGTTATATTCAAGGACGTGGCCAACTGGCTAATATCCCTACGCTGGAAACAACCGCAGCGGCTGAAATTCATTTTTTAAATGCGCTTGAATTAGATTCAAACTTTTCTTTAGCCAATGCAGGCTTGTGCCAAACCTATCTTGAACAATATGCACTTTCAAAAAATGTAGCGTCATTTCAATCGGCAAAGAGGATCTGTAGCGCCTTAACCCAAGTTTCACAATTAAAAGAAGAAGCTTACATCGCATTAGGAAACTTAAATCGCATTAGCGGACAATACGCTATTTCTGACCAGTTTTATCAACAAGCATTGACGTTAAACGATAAAAACTTACCCGCGATAACAGGTATCGCTCAAAATAAGCATACCCAAGGTGATATAAAGCAAGCTGATTTACTCTTTGCTAAGGCGATTCAACTTGAGCCAGGATATTGGAAAAATTATCAAATATATGGTCACTTTTTATTTAGTATTGGTCATTTTGCACAGGCGAGTGAACAATATACCAAAGTCACTTTATTGAAGCCAGATTTTGAAAAAGGATTTAGTAATTTAGGTTCTTCATACTATCTTAATGATGAGTTAGATAAGGCGAGTGATGCATGGCAACATTCATTAAGCATTAGCCCAAATGCCATTACTTATTCAAATTTAGGCACGGCATTTTTTTTCCAAAAGCAATTTACCCTCGCGACTAAAAATTATTTACTGGCCACCAAATTAACGCCGTTTGATCCTACGCTATGGGGGAATTTAGCCGATGCGCAAAAATTTTCTGGAGATATAAAAAATGCAAGATTGTCATATACTAAAGCGCTTGGTCTTGCCAAAGAACAATTAAAAGTAAATCCCAATCAAGAAACCATGCAAGCATCATTAGCACGTTACCAATCCGAATTATTACAATGTGATAGTGCCCTAAACAGTATTGAAACACTACGGACGTCACAAAGTAACGATCCTTATATTTATTACGACACCGCAATTGTAGCGCTTAATTGTGGTCAAAAATCATTGGCACAAACACTGATTAATACTGCATTGACACTAGGTTATCCAAGAAAAATACTTGCTCGAGATATTCAATTTATATCTATTTATTCAACTAGTACTCTAGAAAAAGAAGGAAAATTAATATGAAATTGGTCATGAATTATACAAGAAACTACTTAAAAAGCTTAGTCACTATTATTTTCGGTATTGCAATTATGCTGTCTGGGAATTCGTTTGGGGCTGACAAACAGATAGCGTTAACCGTTAATGAATGTGCCGTATCAGCTTCGGTAAACGGTGGCAGTGGCTGTGATGCCGATCAATGTGCTAGTGAAGCTGGCTGTATATGCACAAAGAAAGGGGATTTTATTACTTGGAAATTAGACAATGAAGTTGATTCAGACTTTAAACTTAAATTTTCTGGTGATTCACCTTTAAAAGACAATTGTGGCAAAAATTTTAAAAAAAACAAGCGTAAGTGCAAGGTGAAAGAATCGTTAACCGTTGGCCAATCTTTTGATTATCAAGTGGTGATGCAAGGCTGCGATAATGGTTCGGATCCAAGAATTATCATTCAATAACTGACATAGACATCAGCAAACGTACCGAAATGGTTAAAAAAAGCCACTATGATAACAGCAATGTAGTGGTATAGTTTTATTTTCATATTCCGAGAAAAGCCCGCACGCTTGCCCAGTCTTGGAAAGGATCGGTCCCAAAGTGTAAGACTTTACCTGTAAATAACTCCTTTTCCTTCATTGTAATCATCAATAAGAAAATCTCCTTTTAGTAGATCTTTTCGTGGAGAGATTATTAGTTGATGCACATAATCCATACCTAAGTGTGTTTCAATCCAAGTTCATTTTCCGTATAGCAAAGTGGATTCATGACGGAAGGTGCTGTCAGGATAAATGGATCGTAATGCTGAGATGCTAATAACTGTCTCATAGCTTCAATGCCACCTGTTATTGGTAGCAAATAATGAAAGAAACCAGGCTTACTTTGGGGAAATTGAATTTCAGGATAAAGCTTCAATGCTAGTTGATGGGCGCTTGCGTAATCGCACAGGGTATCATCATGTCGATATAGATAATTTTCTTACTCATATACTCATTTCCACTACATTCTCTTTAAAAGCATTATACAGCTAGGTCGTTTTCGCGCACATTCCATGAAACCGTAAGTCATGGATGACAGAAACAGGGAACTTGCTATAGATGATTCTCATACTTTGTCACAGCTGAGGTTATTCGAATATCAAAACTTCGTGACCCGTTTTTGTCCAGAAGTGGGATAGGGCGCACATGACATTTATTTGTACCCCAAGCAGGTTCGATAGACGGATCAAGTACAGTATATTCATTTAGAGTTGCCATACTTTCTGACTGAAATTAATTCCTAACAGCAGGAAAATATGGCTTAGCTACTTCTATAAAACTTAACTAAGGAAAGGATCGCCACATATCAGAGTCATCAGCATTATCTGTATTGGAAACTGAAGCTATGAAGGAAAAGTAAGAGATTTTATTGATGCTTACGAAAATTTCATCTCATCCAACAATTATCAAAATACGCTTTGCCTATACAAAATAAAATGCACGAAACCTCGTAAACATAGAATGTTAAATGAAATAGTTTGAATGTAAGTGCTTCAGTTTACATTATGAGTCCATTGACCTTGTTAAGTCGTTCCGATTTCACTTAGTGTCGCCTAAAAAATTCAACGTTCACTGACTTGCTCAACGTTAATGTTAACACTCTGACATATGCCACTTGAGCAATATAGAGAATTACACATCTTGAGAGGTTGTGTGCATGCCTTTGAGATGGTGACTGCAATTCAAACATTATCTAGCGCCTTTAAACCCCTTGAATATAACTAGTTCATGAACAACTCTTGGATTGCACTTGGCTAATGGCCAATCAATAATTAACTATGACAACTAAATCAATAACTTAAAACATTTCCACAGAATAATTCTTAAGATAATCCGCAATCAGTTATCCCAAATAGAGCATAGGTAGTTATGTCAGTAGCTTATAAAAAATCTCAACGTGCCGGTAAATCTCGATCTGAGTGGCAAAGGTCACACACAGGTATTCATTAACAATACACAAATACCCTATTTAACATAATATACATTGTACGCATACATGTGCCTTTGTTAAATACGCTGTTCGAGACTGCGCATTTGAGGCTTGGTCATCATCATTGCATTAAACCGTAAAATGTTTATATACGGCCTTAAGCGTTTATTTTAACCAAATTGGCTATTTAGTATCGTGCTGAGATTGCATGCTTTTGGTTTTGTTTAGTAATGCCAGTCGATTATTCAATCTCAGCAAGATGACTTAATGGTTTGTTGAATGCACTTTGGTGTCGTTCAGTTTGTGTGGTGTGCAAATACTGTGATGTGGTGTCGATGCTCTCATGGCCGGCGTCGGCCTGGACATGTGATAATGGTCGACGGTTGATATTGATATCGTGCGTGATCCCGGTATGGCGAATATTATGAGCACTGAGTGTTCGCATCAGTTGACTGTCATGTTCGAAGCCATCTTTGGCTGCATTATCTGCGGCTAAGGTAATCAGCTTGTCTATTTCGTCGCGTATTTGTCTAATACCAAGATTGGCGTTGATGACGCCTGATTCTCGTCCATGAGCTGCGGCTTTGTGGCGCACGAATATAGGATGTTGATCGTTGATGCTGGGTAAATCACTGAGGTGCAGAAAACGTCGATAATCCACTAATCCAGCGAGTAATACTTTTGAAATGGCAATATTTCGGGCTTTACCGCTTTTAGAAAATGGTACGTGGAAATACCAGATGCCAGAATGTGGATCTTGTCTGAATTGGCTCATTATAGGTGCATAACCTGCACGAGCACTGATTTCTGATATGCGTAAATAGCAGCTATATATTAGTGTTATTAGCAACAAACTGCGCTGATGTTGCTCTGGCTGGGCCTTGGCTAGTTGGCTGACAGTACTGATAACATAGGACCATTGCAACTCGGTGAATGCATGATGGTTGTTGTCTTCATTGATGGTGAACTTACGCGTTATGGCAAATCGACTGTGCTTTAACCATAATTGCGCTGGGTTACGCTCGGTGTATTCTTCACTAATTAAGTACCCATAAAATGATGATAATATGGCAATTTTAGTCTTGAGTGCATTATCACTTAGTTGATATGGCAGACATTTCCCGAGTTGTTTTTTACCAACAAATGGCCGCCATTGTGAGTTTGGCGCTCGCTCACCAGTGGCTTTGTCGAGTTTGAATTGTGCCACATTGAAGTAACCTATAAGTGCCTGTGGTGGCGATTGGCAGTAATCGACGTACTTGGCAATGTCTTTGCGCGTCACCGCGATTGGCGATAATGCGACGACGTCAAAACACCAATGCAGATACGTGGTTAATTCGCTGCGGTAGGCTTTGTAGTTGTTTTCAGAGTGCTTTTGTTCAAACAACCAATCCGCACAGTGCTCAATAATGAGCCCAGCATCAGCCACTTTATTAATAGATATTTTGGTAATGTATTGGTTTATGTAGGCATTACCTTGTAATACAAATTCTGCAGCGTCAAATAGTGGCAATACCGGTGGCAGTTCTTCAAGTAGTTTATTGGCCATATGAACAAATATAGGTTATTGATTATATTGCCTTATTGTACTATTTTTTGGCTGATGCCGATAATGTTATTTATCGGCATCAATCGTGGTCATTTTTGGATACGAGTTTTCAATATACGAATATGTGGACTCTGCAATATCTTCGTCTGTGATTAACTGCTGCATACAATGCTCAATCGCGTTTGATGGCTTACACGACGGTTGTTGGCATTGATTATTATGACAAGTAAACCGTTTTTGACAGCTCCACAGGCATAATTGCCAAATAGTTTGTTTACTGGTTCGGTCTAAGCACTGTAATTCTGCAGCGCATAAATGACCTGCTTTGATTAACTGGGCAACTTTTTCTGTATCGATAGACACATTGACTCTGTTCATGTGTGCTCCTTTTTCCCCATGTAGATTGACATTTATCGCTATACTCGCAGCGGATGGATGACTTGCATTGATACCCAACCCTCTTCTCTTTTAGCTATGCCCTATTCATTTCATTCAATTAAGTGGTGTTACTTGATAATACATTAATGAGAATGATTATCAATTAGTTATTAGTGAAGAACACCGCTTCTGTGTTATGGATCATGATTTATAAGGAAATGAACCGGCTGTTTGATGCCCTACATGAGTTTGTGCAGTAAGACATTGTTTACACTTGGAGTGCTATTTAGCTTCGGTTTATGATGATTTGATAGAAAACACTCTGCATATGGTGGACCGGCTTGGATATTTAAGGCTATAGGTATGCAAATATTGATTCCCTATAACCTGTGCCCTAGCCTGTAATGCATCATTGTTGGTATTTGATAACCTTGACTAAGCAATAATTATTTATCGTTATCCGCTAAAAAGTCATACATTAATGTGCGTGGTTGTTGTTGGTAGTCAAAGGATACCATCACTGTCCAGACCATATAATTACTGCTACAGGAACCAAAAATCAATGAACCTTGATAGGAATTGTTCTGTATTTCGGACAATGTAACAGGTATGACACCCATGAACATATCGCGCCCTTCTATTCTCATAGAAACATTAGTGATCGCTTGACTACTCTTTAACGTAACTATTAATGGTTTTTCACTGGGAGTATCGACGGGGTCGATCAGTAAACCGACTTGCAAGCCTGCTACTTCTTGGTAACATTCTCCCTCTGAAAATTCACATAACGTTTCATCAATTGGTAAATCTTGTTGTTCTTGCGTTTGTGGTCTGTCACAGGCTATTAAAAACATTAAGAAAAAATTGAAAATGATAATTTGGATAAATTTATGCATGTTTTTTAACCTTCATGGTTGAGTTAGTAACATTATCTTTCATAGATTGATCTAGATCAATTTTGATTCCGGTTGTGAAGTATCTTTTTTGACGTAGCTCAAGTATCATTACTCCGCTTCGTGATAGAAAGAGACGTCATGAGGTAACACCTTGACAAATGGCATTAAAAACAGTCTTAAATGGCTCAATTTATGACCAGTTGTTAATCTAACAGGTAAAGCTCGCTTTACTAATATTAAAAGTATAAGTAATAAGCCGTGGAAGCATTATGATGAACCATTCCCAGTCTACAGGCGCTGATTACAACTACACCATTGTCCGCCAATTCGCACTAACCACAGTTTTGTGGGGAATCGTTGGTATGTCAGTAGGTGTATTGATTGCGGCTCAGTTAATCTGGCCACAACTGAACTTCGAAACACCTTGGTTAACGTATAGTCGTTTACGACCATTACATACCAATGCGGTGATTTTCGCATTCGGAACATCAGCTCTTTTCGCTACATCCTACTATGTTGTGCAACGCACTTGTCAAGTCCGTCTATTTGCGCCTAAATTAGCCGCATTTACCTTCTGGGGTTGGCAAGCCGTTATTATTGCAGCTGCAATCACTCTACCAATGGGGTTTACCCAAGGTAAAGAGTATGCAGAATTAGAATGGCCTATTGATATCGCAATTACGATTATCTGGGTTAGCTATGCAATTGTTTTCTTCGGCACAATCGCTAAACGAACGACATCCCACATTTATGTGGCGAACTGGTTCTTTGGTGCCTTTATCATTACTGTTGCAGTACTTCACATTGTCAACTCAATGGCGGTACCCGTAAGCTTATTTAAGTCTTACTCTCTGTACTCTGGTGCAGTCGATGCGATGGTTCAGTGGTGGTATGGTCATAATGCGGTAGGCTTCTTACTTACTGCTGGTTTCTTGGGGATGATGTATTACTTCGTGCCTAAGCAAGCTGGTCGCCCAGTTTATTCTTACCGTTTATCAATTGTTCATTTTTGGGCATTGATCGCGTTATACATTTGGGCCGGTCCTCACCACTTACATTACACTGCCCTTCCTGACTGGACTCAGTCATTAGGCATGGTAATGTCATTAATTTTATTTGCGCCATCTTGGGGCGGTATGATTAACGGTATTATGACCTTGTCTGGTGCGTGGCATAAGCTTCGTACAGACCCAGTATTACGTTTCTTAGTGGTTTCATTGTCTTTCTACGGTATGTCTACCTTCGAAGGCCCAATGATGGCAATTAAAACGGTCAATGCGCTATCTCATTATACCGACTGGACTATTGGTCACGTTCACTCTGGCGCGCTAGGCTGGGTGGCAATGGTGTCTATTGGTTCTTTATACCACTTAATTCCAGTGTTATTTGGCCACGGCCGTATGTACAGCATGAAGCTCATTAACGTACATTTCTGGTTAGCCACTATCGGTACTGTCTTGTATATCGTTAGTATGTGGATTTCGGGCGTTATGCAGGGTCTGATGTGGCGCGCAGTCAACGCTGATGGAACACTGACTTACAGTTTCGTTGAGAGTTTAGAAGCCTCGTACCCATTCTATTTTGTACGCTTTATTGGTGGTTGTTTCTTCTTAACCGGTATGTTCATTATGGCCTATAACGTTATTCGTACCGTTAGAGCGTCTAAAGATTCATTACCTGCTATTGCAGAAGCTTAAGGAGCAGATTCGATGAAATTTAATCATGAATTAATTGAAAAGAATGTCGGTCTGCTTGCTATCTTCACGGTCATCGCCATTAGTTTTGGTGGTTTAGTGCAGATTACCCCGCTGATATTTCAAAAAGACACCACTGAACCAGTTGAGGGTCTAATTCCGTATACTGCGTTACAGATTGAAGGTCGTGACATTTATGTTCGTGAAGGTTGTTACAACTGCCACAGCCAAATGATCCGCCCTTTACGTGCTGAAACAGAACGTTATGGTCACTATTCTGTTGCTGGCGAGTCTGTCTGGGATCACCCATTCCAATGGGGATCTAAGCGTACTGGTCCCGATTTAGCACGTGTAGGTGGACGTTACAGTGATATGTGGCATGAAGTACATTTACTTAACCCTCGTGACGTTGTGCCACAGTCGAATATGCCTGGTTTTCCTTGGTTAGCCGAAAACAAGCTCGACGGCGTATTGACTGGTGACAAGATGACTATTCTACGTAACCTGCATAAAGGCGGTTATAAAGGTAATGATCTTTACACTGACGAAGAAGTTGCTGGCGCTCAAAAAGCAGTTGAAGGTAAGACTGAAATGCAGGCGCTAATCGCTTATTTGCAATCTTTGGGTCACGCACTCAAATAGGAGGCAATTATGGATTACGGTACTTTTCAAGGCATTTTGACCATAGTTGTTATGGTGACCTTTGTGGGTATTTTTTTGTGGGCATACAGTAAGCACAGCAAGTCAAAGTTTGATGAAGCAGCTAACTTAGTATTCACAGAAGATGAACTTGCGAAGATGTCAAAAGATTCGGGAGATCAGAAGTCATGATTATGAGTAACTTCTGGAGCATTTGGATTACTGTACTGACGATTGTGGTCATTGCTGGTTGTTTTATTCTTCTTAAGGTGGTTAATAAAAATTACACCGGTGTAGAAGAAGGCGAATCAATGGGCCACAGTTTTGATGGTATTGAAGAACTGAACAACCCACTACCTAAGTGGTGGGCGTATATGTTCTATTTAACCATCGTATTCGGTGTGATCTATTTAGCTCTGTATCCAGGCCTAGGTAACTATAAAGGTCTGTTTGGTTGGACAAGTTCTAATCAAAGCATTGGTACTGATAAAGGACTTAAAGCAGACTCAGCTGCGGCCCTTGAAGCAGCAAAAGATGAAAACCGTTTATCTCAGTATGACCGCGAAGTCGCTCATGCTGATGAAAAATACGGTCCGATTTTTGATGCTTATTTAGCGACACCGTTAGAAGAGTTAGTGAAAGATCCTGAAGCATTAAAAGTGGGCGGTCGTTTGTTTTTACAAAACTGTGCACAGTGCCATGGTTCTGACGCTCGCGGTTCTAAGGGCTTCCCTAACCTTACCGACGGTGATTGGTTATATGGTGGTGAACTTGCCACGATAAAGACCACTCTGATGAACGGTCGTAACGGTATGATGCCGCCTAAAGGTGGTTTACCTATCGAAGACAGCGAGATTAAAGGTCTAGCTGAATACGTGGTAAAACTGTCTGGGCGTGAACATGATGAAGCGCTAGCAGCTCAAGGCCAAGGTTCATTTATGAAAGGTTGTTTTGCATGCCATGGCATGGATGCAAAAGGCAACAAGTTCATGGGTTCACCTAATCTGACTGATAATATTTGGTTATACGGCGGCAGCCGTGGTGTGATTGCTGAATCTATCATTAATGGCCGTGCAGGTGTTATGCCAGCATGGAAAGACATTCTTGGTGAAGAGAAAGTCCATGTCATTACTGCTTATGTTTATAGTCTATCAAACAAATAGTTACATATAAGTAACAACAAGGCCTCGACATAATCGAGGCCTTTTTTTTAAGTGATTATTAAGCCATTACGGGGTAAAATACCCCAGAATCATTTCCACCATTTTAGGATGTATCATGTCTACAGAACTCCCTTGGTATAAGCAATTTTGGCCTTGGTTTTTAATCGTGTTACCTATGTGTGCGGTTATTGCTAGTTTAACGACCTTAAAGATTGCTTTGGATAATTCTGACTCTCTGGTTGCCGAAGATTATTATAAAAAAGGCAAAGCCATAAACATGGATTTGCGTAAGATAAAATACGCCCAACAAATTGGGATGAAGTTTTTGGTTACGGTCGCGGATAAAGAATTACAAATCACTCAACACGGCGGTCCGCAATACCGCGCCGCGCTCAAAGTGCGGTTTTATCATCCTACGATAGAAGAAAATGATTTCAATTTAAACGCCACAGCCGATGCTAATTACGTTTATCACATACCGTTATCAGATGCGATCACAGGCCCATGGGAAGTGCGTATAGAAGGATTTGATGGTAAATGGCGTATACAACAACGCATTGATATTAAAGATGATGTTGAATATTGGCTAAATTAATACCACACCCACTACGTATTTGAATGATTATATGTTTAATGAAGTTGATATAAAGAGATGACATCTTGTTTTCATTGTAATGAGCCTGTCACCACAGGTGAACAATACACCACATTAATTCAAGGGCAACAACAACCTATGTGTTGCCCTGGTTGCCAAGCGGTTTCGCAAGCCATTATGGATGCAGGCTTAAGCAGCTATTATCAATTTAGAAGTGAACCAGGTCAGCGTCAAACAGCACTGGTGCCTGAACAATTATCCCAATATAGTGCTTATGATTTACCTGAAGTACAGCAAGATTTTGTCCATAAGCAAGGCGCTATTGATTCAACATCCCTGTCAATTGACGGTATTACTTGCGCAGCTTGTGCGTGGCTAATTGAACACAAACTTAAGCCCGTTGCCGGTATTACTAATGTGTTAGTCAATTCTACGACTCAACGGGCGTTAGTCAGTTGGGACAGTCATATTATTCAACTCAGCGAAATTCTGCAGATCATCAGTAAAGTTGGCTACCAAGCTGCACCTTATCAGGTTGATGAACAAGAAAAACAATCAAAAGTGGACAGCCGTAAATTCTTACTCCGTCTAGGGCTCGCAGGGTTTGCCACCATGCAGGTGATGATGTTTGCCCTCGCCTTATACACGGGATATTTCACCGGCTTAGATGTTGAGTTCCGTGATTATTTTCGTTGGGTCAGTTTAATGTTTGCCGCACCTGTGGTGCTGTATTCTGCGCAACCGTTTTATTTCAGTGCACTTCGCAGCCTATTAAGTGGCAAGCTTAATATGGATGTATCGGTCTCTATCGCTATTTTAGGCGCTTATGTTGCCAGTTGTGTGGCGACGATTCAGGGCAATGGCGAAGTGTATTTTGAATCTGTGTCTATGTTTACCTTTTTCTTATTGCTGGGCCGTTATTTTGAACAATCCGCTCGGCAAAAAGCATCGGTCAGTTCAAGTAATCTTCATAAGCTTGTGCCGCTCACTGCGCATTTACTGCGTAATGGTGATGCCACTGAAATTGCCGCTAAACAATTAATCATTGGCGATATTATCTTGGTAAAACCGGGTGAAGTCATTGCGGCAGACGCCGAGGTGGTTTTAGGGCAATCAAGTGTCAATGAGGCCATGCTTACCGGTGAACAAATGCCAATAAGCAAACACCTTGCTGATAAAGTTTATGCGGGAACGATTAATATCGAACAACCTCTTCAAGTTCGCGTCACTGCGCTAGGACAAGATCAACTGGTAGCTGAAATTATTCGCCTGCAAGAGCTTGCGTCAAACAACAAACCGGCCATCGCTTTAGTGGCCGACCGTTTAGCGCGTTACTTTTCCGCATCAATATTATCGATAGCAGCAATAACCTATTTGGTTTGGTTATCGATTTCTCCCGATGATGCCTTTTGGATTACCTTGTCGGTATTAGTGGCGACGTGTCCCTGCGCCCTCGCCCTTGCTACGCCGACAGCAGTGACTTGCGCCACGGCTATTTTTACTAAGTTGGGTGTTATTCCGAGAAAGACTGGGATTTTTGAAAAACTCACTAAAATCGATCATGTGGTGTTTGATAAGACCGGAACCTTAACATGCGGCTATTTATCCATTGGTGAAGTGCAAACCTTTGGACAATATTCATCAGAGCAAGTGTTATCGTTAGCGGCAGCCACCGAACAAGGTTCTTTACATCCTATCGCGTTAGCATTTAAGCCCTTTTATGATAACAAGCACATTGTTGAACATGTTGACCATCATATTGGATTAGGTATTCGAGCCTGTATTAATCAACAACAAGTCTGTATTGGAACGGCACAATTTGTTACCCCAGACTGCAATCAAGTGTCGCCACAAGCATTAGAAAGTCAGTGGATTTTTCTGTCTATCGATAATAAATTGGTTGCAAAAATTGAGATGCTAGACCAGTTACGTATCGACAGTTTAGCAACTGTCAATGCGTTAAAAGCGGCCAATATAAAACTGAGTATAGCCAGTGGTGATAGTTCGGGTCATGTTGAGTTTTTAGCAAACAAAATAGGTATTTCAGATGTGCATTCAGGTTTATCACCTCAAGGTAAGTTAGCATTAGTTAATCGATTACAACAAAAAGCCAATGTGGCCATGTTTGGCGACGGTATTAATGACGCGCCAGTATTAGCCGGAGCAAATTTGTCGGTAGCTATGGGCAGCGGTAGCGCTATAGCCAAAAACAGTGCCGACTTAATTTTACTGGGCGATCACTTATCACGCTTTAATGATGCCATTTATGTTGCTAAGCAAGCACAGCGAATTATTCATCAAAATTTGTTATGGGCTTTTGCTTATAACATGGTAATTTTGCCATTAGCAGTGACTGGGCATGTTGCCCCATATATTGCAGCTATTGGCATGTCCGTGAGTTCACTGATCGTGGTGAGCAACAGTTTACGGCTTCTTAGGATAAAATTATGAGTATCATTTACGTCTTAATCCCCATTGCGATGCTATTTGTATTAATTGCAGTGTCTATCTTCTTTTGGGCGGTAAAGTCTGAGCAATTTGATGATTTAGATAGACAAAGTGTATCCATTTTATTTGATGAAGACGATATAAAAGCCAATACTAACGTTAACGACAGCACTAATAGTCATCCTACCAATTCTACCAGTGCTGAACTCGTTGGTTCGGATACTCTCGATGATAAACCAGAGTCAAAACCGTGATTGAATATAACCTCGGTGGCGCGTTTATTGTTGGTTTAATGGGCGCAGCCCATTGCTTTGGAATGTGTGGCGGGTTGATTGGGGCTTTTTCTGCAAATATACCCACCCATGGCCAGAACCGCTTAGCGACACAACTAACGTTTCTATTTAGTTATAATCTGGGCCGAATTTTTAGCTATACCGTTGCAGGAGCCATCGTCGGTGGTAGCGTGTCTGCTTTAGGCCATTTATTCGATGCCGATAACTATTTAATTGTTCTGCGCATTATCGCTGGGACCATGATGATACTCACTGGGCTGTATATCGCTCAGATATGGTTTGGTATTGTGCACATTGAAAAAGTAGGTAAACTCCTTTGGCGTTATATACAGCCGCTTACACGTAAAATAATGCCGATTACTCATCCAATGCAAGCAGTGCTAGCCGGCATGGTTTGGGGCTGGTTACCTTGCGGTCTGGTGTACAGTACGTTAACTTGGTCCGTCGCGTCAGGTAGCGCATTACAAGGCGGCTTGATTATGTTGGCTTTTGGTTTGGGTACGCTACCTGCTTTATTTGCTGCAGGATTAGCGGCAAAAACCTTGGCTCAATGGGTACAAAAACGTGCAGTGAGATTATTCAGCGGCGGCTTATTAGTATTATTTGGATTGCAGACTCTTTATATTGCTTTTAATCAACTAAACTAGTTGGTAACGATAACTGAGTTACATATTGTCGTTAAGCTATAAATACCCTTTATAATCAATAGGTATTAGCAAAATGTTAAATATTTAAAGCATTTATTCACTAAGTTGTTACAATATGCACTAGCGTCTAAGGAGCGTTCAAAAGAGGTAAGTTATATTGGACTTTTGCTTAACCGTAAACGTGTAACTATTACACCGTCCATTCACTTCATTTAGCAAGTGCAACTCTCATGTTGAGGAGTACCTTATTAATGCGGAATGGTATAACATGGTGATGTCTTCATAAATTGAGAATGGGTATGCCTTCAGATTTCATTAAAACTCGTCCATCTACTAGCGGTTGCGCCATTCATTGCCACGATTGCAGTATGGAAGCCCTGTGTATACCCTTTACGTTAAATAATGAAGAGCTTGATAAACTCGATAATATTATTGAACGTAAAAAACCCATTCAAAAAGGTGATCTTATCTTCAAATCCGGTGACGTACTTAAGTCATTGTATGCGATCCGTTCCGGTACGATTAAAAGCTATACCATTACAGAACAAGGTGATGAACAAATTACTGGTTTTCATCTTGCGGGTGACGTCATTGGTTTTGATGGTATTCATGCCCAACGTCACCAGAGTTTTGCCCAAGCCTTAGAAACCTCAATGGTCTGTGAAATCCCCTACGATACCTTAGATGATTTATCTGGATCTATGCCTAAACTGCGCCAGCAAATTATGCGATTGATGAGTAATGAAATTATGAGTGATCAAGAAATGATCCTCCTGCTTTCCAAGAAAAATGCCGAAGAACGTTTGGCCGCATTTATCAATAATCTTGCTAATCGCTTCGGTAAACGGGGGTTCTCGCCCCATGAATTTAGACTTTCGATGACTCGCGGTGATATCGGTAATTATTTGGGGTTAACGGTTGAAACGATTAGCCGTTTATTGGGCCGGTTCCAAAAGTCAGGCTTAATTGAAGTCAAAGGTAAGTACATTTCTATTATTGATCATTCCGCGTTAAGTAGCCTTGCTGGAAATGCTCGCATCGCCACTTAAATTAAATTAGTATGATCTATCTCAATGTTTAAATATTAGTAAACGGTAATACTATCAATAGATAATATCAATAAAAACATAACAGCTTGGAGGTTATATGAAGGATTATAAAAAGATATTAGTGGTGATTAATCCTACAACGGATCATCAACCCGCATTGGCACGTGCTGTTGAGTTAGCGTCAAAAAGTCAGGCAGAGATAACTGCATTTTTATCTATTTTTGATTTCTCATATGAAATGACCTCTATTTTATCTAGCCAAGAACGTGAAGCTATGCGACAAGGTGTCATCGATCAGCGTGTTGCCTGGTTAGAAAACGCCATTAGTGGTTTTGATAAGCATAATATTAATATTAATACTGAAGTTGTTTGGCATAACCGCCCTTTCGAAAGTGTAATAAATCATGCGATAAAAGGTCATTATGATTTGATTGTTAAAAGCACACATGAACATCATAAATTAAAAGCGGTCATTTTTACCCCTACAGATTGGCATTTAATGCGTAAGTCTCCTGTCCCGGTGTTGTTAGTCAAAGAACATGATTGGCCAGTTGCAGGCAAAATTGTCTGTGCGGTCAACGTTGCTACCGAAGATGAAGATCATCAAACTCTTAACGGTAAAATCATTAATCACGCTCTCGATTTAGCCAAAAAATTCTCTGCAAGTGTGCACTTAGTTAATGGGTATCCTGGTACGCCAGTAAATCTCGCTATCGAACTCCCCGACTTTGATGCCAGTGTGTATAACAATACTGTGCGGATGCAGCATGAGCAACGAGTACAGTATTTAGCTCAAGCTTATAATATTCCATTAGAAAACTGCCATGTTGAAGAAGGATTACCTGAAGATGTTATTCCTGAAATCTCGACCAAATTAGATGCTGAATTAGTTGTACTTGGTACAGTTGGCCGCACAGGTTTTTCTGCTACATTAATTGGTAATACGGCTGAACATGTCATCGACAGTATTAATTGTGATTTGTTGGCGATTAAACCTGATGGATATAAATCACCTTTAGAAGATTAGTCTCCATTAGAAGAGGTTAACTTCTTTACCCTGACCTCGAATGCTGGAATAATACGCGCCCTGAAACACTTAGTTACTGGGCGCATTTTTTATGTCTGAAGTTGATACAATCTCTGAAAATTATATAACTCGTATAAATAAGCTGCAAAAACGTTTACGACATGAAGTCGGTTCAGCGATTGCGGATTATAATATGATCGAAGATGGTGATCGCGTTATGTGTTGCCTTTCCGGTGGCAAAGACAGCTACACTATGCTGGATATTTTATTAAATCTTCAACGACGCGCGCCAATTAAATTTGAAATTGTCGCTGTTAACTTAGATCAAAAACAACCTGGCTTTCCTGAACATGTGTTGCCAGCATACTTAGATGAGTTAGGTGTCGCTTACCATATTCTTGAAAAAGATACCTATTCTATTGTCAAAGAAAAGATACCTGAAGGCAAAACGACATGTTCACTGTGTTCTCGTTTGCGTCGTGGTACGCTTTATGGTTTCGCCCAACACATAGGGGCAACAAAAATTGCACTAGGTCATCACCGTGACGACATTATTGAAACCTTATTTTTAAATATGTTTTATGCCGGCAAACAAAAATCTATGCCACCTAAACTGTTATCTGATGACGGTGCCAATATGGTTATTCGTCCGTTGGCCTATTGCCGTGAAAAAGACATTGAAGAATATTCGACATTGAAATCGTTTCCTATCATTCCTTGCAACTTATGTGGCTCGCAAGAAAATTTAAAACGAGGTGCGATTAAAGATATGTTACAGCTTTGGGATAAACAATATCCTGGTCGCATTGAAACTATTTTTACCGCAATGCAAAATACCGCACCATCGCAAGGTGTTGACCGCGAGCAGTTTGATTTTGTTTCATTGCAACGAAATTCAGATGTTGTGAACACGGGTGATATTGCTGATGCAGATTTACCTGCTTTTGATTTTGTTGATATCAGTAATAATGGTCATATTGATTTAGATATCAGTAATCGAATCGATGTAGTCGCGACGTTTACGCCATAATAATGGCATTCACCTGTTAACAGATAAACTAAAGGCGTTGATATCAACGCCTTTATTATTACATCAATTGGTTTTACAAAAACGTTTAGCCTAATTATTCGAGTAGAACTTATCTAGCTCGAATGACAGTCCGACATTATTTCATGACGAATGGACTGACGACAGTGGGTTGCTGATTAAATGAAAGATGTTGCAGTTGATTGATTTTGGCCTGTGTCAGTGTGTATTTCTGATCCACTGTCGATTCTACACCGTCAATGGTTGCCATAATGATAGTGCCGTTATTGTGTTGGTTGGCAAACTCAAATGTCAGTCCACTAATCGGTTTACGAAAATACTTCATCGGAAAACCTTGTAATCCATCAAGCAGCTTATTCATATCGCCGGTTAGTGCTAACAGTTCCGTTTGAGTGAAATTTAGCTTGGTTTCTTTAGCGCGAACCTGCATGGCAATGGCACATTGTTCTGCATCACCGGTCACATTGATATTGACCAAACCTCGGTCAGATTTCAACTGCGGATCGTAGGGAATAAATAAGCGCTGTTGCGCATTATACGGTAGTGGGAACTGCTCTTTTTCGGTAGTGATACTACCTGACACTATGGTGCAATCTGATGTGATCGGTACACTAAAGGCTACCTCAACCAATGGATAGTTTTGCTTATTCACTTGCTTTAATCGATCGTAAAAGCCTTTGTACTCTAATGAAACAGTTTCAGCAACACTGCTACTAACCATAAAAATAGACGATATAAAAATAAATCCGATCACTAGCGTGCGATTAAGCATTAGCTTTGTTCCCTTGTAAATATGGCTTATTGTGTTTAAGCATGTCGAGTAGATCATCAATGTACTCGTCCTTTCGTTCTGAATAATTAATTAAGCCATAAACCAATTTCTCGGCGGTCAGCTTAATTTTTTGCGCCCGTAAATCAGCGCGAATAGAACGAAATAAACGATACGCAGAATTAGTGTTTAAATTAATCATGTAGGCAATAATTGACTCTTTGGGTGAATCAAATACAGCCACCTCATGGCTTTTGCCGTCCGCCCTCGCTAATGGCACTAAACCACAGCCCTCGGTAAAACACCACTGGCCAAAAAAATTAAACCCGTCGATTGCAAAACGTGAACTGCCCCAACCGCTTTCGTTGGCAGCTTGTACTAACACCATATCAACTGGAATGATATCGACGCGCTTTAATAAGGGCGTTAAGGTATTGCGCGTAAATGATTTAACATCATATTGATAATATTCAAGAATTGAATTCAACCTCTCATTATCAGATCCACTTAAGCCTAAATCATTATCGATTTTATCAATAACAGCCAATATGAATTGACGGTCGTGAATAATAATTTGATTTTGAGCTTCAACCGAAGGCCGCAAGTAATCAAAGAACGTTTGCTTTTTAGTGACTACATCATCTATTTCAGCAAACAACGGTACTTCACCTAGATCAACTTCATTAAGTTGATGAGTTCCAGATGTGACTGATTCTTGAGTCGTATTAGGAATGATAAAGAGTCTTATCGCCAACAATGCAACAACGGCTAAGCCTAATGCAAATGTTACTTTACCTATATTGCCTATCTTCAATAGTACCTGCCTTATCAAAAATTCATTTTCAACTTACTAATCTCGTTAATTATAACCTTAATGACCGATAGGATACAGTAAAGCGCTTTTGTGGATGGGGTGCTTATCGGCTTTGGGTCCCGATTGTGACCAATATAGGCAGCAAAACGGAAAAATAATTACACTTTAATGACCATATACAGTTAACATTGATTGAACGTGATAACTGGGCAGTCTTTATCGACTGCATATCGTCTTATTCAACAACTCAAGGACTTGAGAACAGATTATGTTGGATCAAAAACTCAATAATTATCATCATGTGGTAGCCATAGGTGGCGGGCATGGATTAGGCCGTATTCTTGCCGCTTTATCTTTTTTAGGCCCAAGATTAACAGGGATTGTTGCAACCACTGATAATGGTGGATCTACCGGTCGGCTGAGGCAGGATCAACAAACTATAGCGTGGGGAGATTTACGTAATTGTCTTTCCCATCTGGCCCTAAGGCCATCGTTAGGTTCGATGTTATTCGATCATCGTTTCACGGGTGATAATGAACTTTCTGGGCATAATTTAGGTAATCTGGTTTTACACGCACTCGATCAACTTTGTGTAAGACCGCTTGAAGCGGTAAATTTAATTCGTGGCTTACTTAAAATTGAGACGCAAATTATTCCGATGTCTGAAGCTTCAACTCATCTTGTTGCACTTACGCATTGTGGCAACAAAGTCTTTGGCGAACTTAATGTCGACGGCATGAAAGAAGCGCCGATTGCATTATCATTAGAGCCTGAAGTCGAAGCAACATCAGAGGCGTGCTATGCACTCGCTGAAGCCGATTTAATTATCATCGGCCCTGGCAGTTTTTTAACCAGTATACTGCCACCGTTATTGATCCCTCAGCTAACCAAGAGTATTCGAGACTCTCAAGCGCATGTTATTTTAGTGGATAATTTAACGCCCGAATATTCACCAGCAAGCACCTTTAGCATCGAAGATAAAATTGCTTGGTTCAACCAGCTTATAGGCAAGGAAGTCATCGCCGATGTTATTCAGCATGGCAATAAGATTGAGCTCGCTTGCTCCGAAGTGAATGGGGTTCGTTTTAATCATTTTCCGTTAGTAAGCCAGCATCATCCTGGTTTACACGATAAACTAGCGTTAGCTGAGGCCATTAGCCAAGTGTGTGGATCATACCAATCAAATAGTAAAGCCATTGATTTGACTAAAATACTTTCAGCTACTGCATAGAATGTATCTGTTAGTGCTGCCAAAATAGAGTATTGACTAGAGAATGATCCTGCTAAGTATTGCTATGGGGTCAAACTGGATTTGAATCGATATCTAATTCGAATAACCGACTCGAACTCGCATTCACCAATGACAACAAGATTATGGTGCACAGATAATAGAAAAGGCTGCATAGTGCAGCCTTTTTTAATCTGTCACTAATGTTAAATCACTTGTGCAATCGCTTTACACACAGCGGGCATATTGTTTTTCGTTAAACCTGCAACGCTAATACGACCAGAACCGACAATATAAATAGCGAATTCATCTTTTAAACGGGCAACTTGGCTTTTATTTAAACCTGAAAAACTGAACATGCCATTTTGACGCGAAATAAAACTAAAATCCTGTTTTACGCCTTCAGCTTTGAGACTTTCAACAAATAAGCTGCGCATGTCTGCAATACGTTCACGCATTAGAGTCAGCTCGGCTTCCCATTCTTGGCGCAGTGCCTTATCAGATAAAATAGTGCTAACAATCAACCCACCGTGTGCCGGAGGATTAGAGTAATTGGCACGAATATTTTTTTTGATTTGGCTAAAGCTTCTAACAGCATCATCTTGATTTTCTGCAACGATAGTGACAGCACCAATACGTTCGTTATACAAACCAAAGTTTTTAGAAAATGAGTTAGCAATTAATAGCTCTGGCACCACAGAAGCAACAGCGCGCAGACCTTGGGCGTCTTCTTCAATACCAGCACCAAACCCTTGGTAAGCAAAATCAAATAACGGTAGCAAAGATTTTTCTACACAAATGTTCGCGACTTGCTTCCATTGTTCAATCGATAAGTCGATACCGGTTGGGTTATGACAGCAACCATGAAGTAATATCACATCTCCCGCATTGGCATTCGCTAAATCAGCCAACATGGCGTCGAAATCCATGTCATGAGTTTCAGCCTTGTAGTAACGGTATTCTTTAACCGTTAAGCCTGCGGTTTCAAAAATATTCCTATGATTAGCCCAAGTAGGATTACTGACCCAAATTGTTGTTGAGCGTGTATTGCGGACCAGAAATTCTGAAGCCACGCGTAATGAACCTGTACCACCGGGTGCTTGTGCTGTAACGGCACGTTTATTTGCAATAATATTATTCTGAGGACCAAACAATAAATCTTGAACAACTTGATTGTAAGCTTGTACACCTTCAATACCGAGATAATTCTTGGTCTTTTCGGTTTCAAGTAAAATGGCTTCAGCTTTTTTTACAGAAGATAATATAGGCGTTTGCCCTGCTTCATCTTTATAAATACCTACCCCTAAGTTGACTTTATGAGGGCGAGCATCTGCTTTAAATGCATCCGTTAAGCCTAAAATGGGGTCTGCTGGAGCAAGCGTGACTTGAGAGAAGATCATTACAACTATCCTAAGTGAAGTGAATGGAGAACATATATTTAGTTATACCACTGTATGCCAGCGGTGAGTAGTGAGACTTTTAATAGTTGATACAAAGTTTATTAAAAGTTAAACATTCCTCAAATTTAGGTACATTATAATGCTAATTCCATTAAATATGTGGTCATTTTCACTTTTTATACTGCTAACGAACTTTAACTTGCGATAGTAAATAAACATAAAATAGCCCTTTGTCGGGCTAACCACATTGGATCCATTGACAATATTGCAGTGTTTGACGAGTAGAGGTGTCTGATTAATAAATGACAAGTTTGGGATATAAATAGATCGAAGTATGCTCAATGGTATTGTTCTATCAACTCTCTTGTCTGTAGTTGGGATTATCTCTAAACGTAGCAGGGGTGAAATGGTAAGCGTTTTGTATGGCAAGAGGCTTCTTACTTTGTAATAGATATAAAAAAAGGAACCCGAAGGCTCCTCTTTTTAAAGCGACCAACTAATTACTTAGTTTAACGCTTCTTTTGCTTTTTCAACTAAAATTGCAAAAACAACTTTGTCGAAAACAGCGATGTCAGCCAAAATCTTACGATCGATTTCAATAGACGCCTTTTTCAAGCCGTTAATGAAACGGCTGTAAGACAGACCATTTTGACGAGACGCTGCATTAATACGCGCAATCCATAACTGACGGAATTGACGTTTTTTCTGACGACGATCACGGTAAGCATATTGACCAGCTTTTGTTACTGCCTGAACAGCAACACGGTAAGTACGGCTACGAGCGCCATAATAACCTTTAGCTAATTTTAAAACTTTCTTGTGACGAGCACGTGCGGTTACACCACGCTTAACTCTTGGCATTTTCTAAACTCCTAAATTAAGCGTATGGTAATTGACGCGCGATTGCTGGAACGTCAGACTTAGCAACTAAACATTTAGCACGTAAGTGACGCTTACGCTTAGTGCTTTTCTTGGTCAAAATGTGACGTAAGTGTGCTTGCTTGCGCTTGAAACCATTAGCGGTTTTCTTAAAACGCTTCGCTACACCCTTGTCTGTTTTCATTTTAGGCATTTCTAAAACTCCGCATTGGGACGTTAATAAACGTAAGGCGAGCAAAAGCCTCAAGAGACTTTTACTACTTTAGGTTGCCCTACTATTTCTTTTTAGGTGCTAGCACCATAATTGCTTGACGACCTTCCATTTTAGGGAAAGATTCGACAACCGCATACGGTTCCAAATCAGCCTTGATACGGTTCAAAAGATCCATACCTAGGTTTTGGTGTGCCATTTCGCGACCACGGAAACGCAGCGTAATTTTCGCTTTGTCCCCATCTTCTAGAAAACGAATCAGGTTGCGTAGTTTTACCTGATAGTCGTTATCATCAGTTCCAGGTCGGAATTTAATTTCCTTAACCTGGACCTGTTTCTGCTTCTTCTTTTGTTCCTTTTGAGCTTTCGCTTTATCAAAAAGGAACTTACCGTAGTCCATGATGCGACAGACAGGAGGCTCAGCATTGGGACTGATCTCGACAAGATCAACTCCGGCTTCATCTGCAACGTTCTGAGCTTCTTTTATACTTAATATACCAATTGGTTCACCATCTAAACCTGATAAACGGACTTCAGGTACACCAGTGATTTCATCATTGATTCTATTAGGGGCCGGCTGTCGCCCTGCTGTTCTTTTGATCTTTATGACCTATTCCTCCAACAATTTGAGACTACGGAGCGAAATCTGTTGACGTATCATCGCGGCGAAATCTTCTAGTTTTAACTTGCCTAAATCGATACCGTCACGTGTACGCACCGCTACTTCCTTATTTTCCATTTCTTGATCACCAACGACCAATAAATAAGGCACACGTCTTAGAGTGTGTTCGCGTATCTTAAAGCCTATTTTCTCATTCCTCAAGTCAAAAGATGTCCGAATACCCTGTTCTTTGAAGAATTTAACGATTTCTTCAACATAAACAGCTTGTTTATCGGTAATATTCATTACAACCACTTGCGTTGGAGCAAGCCATGTTGGAAATTTACCCGCGTATTCTTCTATCAAGATACCTATGAAACGTTCTAAAGAACCTAAAATAGCACGATGGATCATTACTGGCGTCTGGCGACTGTTGTCTTCTGCGACATAAGTCGCGCCTAAACGATTCGGTAATGCATAATCGAGTTGTACTGTACCACATTGCCATGCACGATCTAAACAGTCATGCAAAGTAAATTCGATTTTTGGGCCATAAAACGCACCTTCACCGGGTAATATTTCAAATTCAATATTATTATTGGCAAGTGCTTGCTTTAATGCCTCTTCAGCGCGGTCCCACATGTCATCGTCGCCAATACGTTTTTCAGGGCGCGTTGACAGTTTAACCTCGATGTTGTCGAAACCAAATGTCGCGTATGTGTCATATACCATTTGGATACATGCACTCACTTCTTGTTGAACTTGATCATCAGTACAAAAAACATGAGCGTCGTCTTGGGTAAAACCACGTACGCGCATTAAACCGTGAAGTGAACCTGATGGTTCGTTACGATGACAACAACCAAATTCAGCCATACGTAATGGCAAGTCTCGATAAGATTTTAACCCTTGGTTAAAAATCTGTACATGTCCTGGGCAGTTCATTGGCTTAATAGCGTATTCACGGTTTTCGCTGTTAGTAGTGAACATGGCATCTGCGTATTTATCCCAGTGGCCAGAACGTTCCCACAATGCACGATCCATCATCAGTGGGCCTTTCACTTCTTGATAAGTGTATTGACCTAGCTTTTGGCGAATGAACTTCTCAAGCTCCAAAAATATGCTCCAACCATCGTTATGCCAAAACACCATTCCAGGTGCTTCTTCTTGCATGTGGTACAAATCTAATTGCTTACCAATTTTACGATGGTCACGCTTAGCGGCTTCTTCTAAGCGCACTAAATGGGTTTTCAACGCTTTTTTATCTGCCCAAGCAGTACCATATATACGTTGTAGCATTTTGTTATCTGAGTTACCACGCCAGTATGCACCAGCAACACTCATCAATTTAAAATGCTGACAAAAACGCATGTTAGGTACATGCGGTCCACGACACATATCAATGTATTCTTCGTGGTTATACAGCGCAGGTGTTGCGTCTTTACTGATGTTTTCATCAAGAATGGCAACTTTATATTCTTCGCCACGAGCACTAAATGCATCGTGAGCCTGTTGCCAAGACACAACTTCTTTAACCACATCGTAGTTAGTTTTTGCTAAATCAAGCATGCGCTTTTCTAAGGCTTCGATATCCTCATGCGTCAGCTTATGATCTAAATCGATGTCGTAATAAAATCCGTTATCGATTACAGGGCCAATCGCCATTTTGGTTTCAGGCCACATTTGTTTGATCGCGTGACCTAATAAATGGGCACAAGAATGGCGGAGAATTTCAACACCCTCTTCGTTTTTAGCCGTAATGATAGCTAACTCTGAATCTGCAGTGATTAAGTCTGTTGCATCTTTTAGCTCACCATTTACTCGGCCAGCAATACACGCTTTAGCTAAACCAGGGCCGATGTCTAATGCAACATCAAGAGTCGATACAGGATTGGCAAACTCACGTTTGCTGCCATCAGGCAATGTAATAATAGGCATGAAAATTCCTTGTCCAGTGGTGACCCACACGTAGGGCCACATGGTAATTAAGTATGTTCTTTTTGAACGAGTGACACGCTAATGAAATCAAGACAGTACAGGAGTCTTAGTTACCCAAAAACGCAGGTCTCTATTCTATGTGATAAGCGGATTATGGCGCAACCATGACGGGATGAATAACAGGTATAAATGGTGTTTTTTGCTAAATTAAATGAAAAGAAGCTGGCTAATGTTATTAGCGATTATTTAACAAGTGCAATCTCGATTGAGTCCCTGCGCCGTAGTCACTGTTTATCCAATGTGGCGATTTAATTACCGATTTAATTACCAGTGAATTATATTGACAGCATTAATATCTGATTATAAACAATATTATCAAATAAAATGTCATTAGTTTTTATCTTGAATGAATATTATTTTGATTTGATAGAATCATTCATAGGAATGATCCAAAATGCCAAATGCTCACTATACTTATTAATAACGAGTCAGTGAGGAGTATTAGTTATGAGACTGCTTTCGCGCGCCATTTGTTGCCCCCATTGCGGGCATAATCAATATGTCACTTTAGATGCCAGTTCAGGAGATCAAGAATATTATGACGACTGTCGTATTTGTTGTAATCCAATCCACATTCGGATGCATCTAGATGATAATCGTAGAAAAATAGAACTTCATATCGATTCAGACGATGAACAAATTTATTAATCCATAGCACTTGCCTGCTTAATCTGCGAAGCAAGCAAGTTATGGCACTTTATGATGGGCGGCTTATTTACGCAAGTTGCTTATTAGCCAAAATGCGCTCAACGGTATCAACGATAACCTGCGTTTGACTGTCAATTTCGATATTAATCTTACTGCCAACGGTGTAATCGTCCAAATTGGTCAGCTTTAACGTTTCAGGAATTAAATGCAGCATAAATCCATTGTCAGTGAGCTTACCAACCGTTAAGCTACAGCCGTTAATTCCAACAAAGCCTTTATAAAATATGTAGTTCATCCACTGCGGATCAACTTGCAGTTCTATATTATAGTGCTCGTCGGTGTGACTCACGGCTTTTACTGTGGCCAGAGTATGCACATGACCGGATAAAATATGCCCACCGATTTCGGACCCAAACGTTAACGAACGTTCAATGTTTATCCTATCACCGACATTGGTATTACCTAGGTTAGTTACGGCTAATGTCTCTTCCATTACATCGAAAAAAACCTTATCATTTAGTATCTTGGTAGCAGTAAGGCAAACACCATTATTGGCTACGCTAGCACCTGTTACTAATCCTTGTGTTAACTCTGGCGTCATAGCGATTTCAAAGGTTTTAAGACCTGTAGCATTGTTAATTGAGACCACCTCACAAGTGGCTTGAACTATACCAGTAAACATATTTTATCTCGTTCCGTTATAGGTTTTTTAATGAATAATACAGGGTTTCAAATTTCACGCTTGATAAAATTAGCGCTGCCGGTACTGATTGCACAAGTGACTCAGACCATGATGGGCTTTATTGACACCGTTATGGCTGGCCGCGTCAGCGCAGTAGATATGGCTGCAGTTGCTGTGGGCACCAGTCTTTGGTTACCTGCAATCTTATTTGTTCAAGGTTTACTCATGTCTTTTACGCCAGTATTTGCACAATATCATGGTGCAAATAATCAGCAAGCCATTCCCGCGATACTGTTTCAGGCTGGATATATTGCCATAATTGGTGGTATTGGTGTGATGTTCTTTCTCACATCTTCTACTTATTTACTCGAACTAATGAATTTAGAACCCAAGCTGCATGCGTTAACGGTTGGTTATATTGATGCTATTTTATGGGGCGCTCCGGCCTTCGTGTTGTATCAAGTACTGCGCGGTTGCAGTGAGGGTATTTCTTATACTATGCCAACGATGGTGATTGGCTTTATTGGATTAGCCGTCAATATACCCGCCAATTACGTGTTTATTTATGGTGGTTTTGGTATTCCAGCAATGGGCGGTGCGGGTTGTGGTGTAGCTACAGCGCTTGTGTTTTGGGCTATGTTAGCCGCCATGATCATTTACATGTTAGTCGATAAAACCTTTAAAGAGCTGGAACCGTTTAAACAGTTTTATCGTCCGCACTTAGCTAACATGTGGGCGATGACAAAGCTGGGGATGCCAATTGCAATGGCATTATTTTTTGAAGTCAGCCTATTTGCCGTCATCGCGTTATTTTTAGCACCTCTTGGCGCCAATGTTGTGGCAAGTCATCAAATAGCCCTTAACTTCTCTTCAATCATATTTATGCTGCCATTATCTATTGGTATTGCGGTGTCTATTCGTATTGGCTATTACCTTGGTCGCGGTCAACCTGAGATATCAGCGCTTGTCGCTAAAGTTGGATTAGGTTTGTCTTTAGTCTTGGCCGTGTTTACCGCCCTACTGACGGTGACCTTTAGGCATGAGATCGCATTACTCTATAATGATAATCCTGAAGTGGTTACCTTAGCGGGTAGCTTGATGATGCTTGCTGCATTTTATCAAATATCCGACTCCATCCAAGTTGTCGCCGCAGGAGCGCTAAGAGGCTATAAAGACACTCGAAGTGCGTTTTACATTACCTTGTTTTCGTATTGGTGTATTGGCATGACCATAGGTTATGTGTTGGGATATACTGACATTGTTCGACCTGCCATGGGCGCTCATGGATTTTGGATTGGGTTAATTGCAGGATTAACATCGGCGGCAATTTTATTTGCAATAAGATTAAAGTACATTCAAAAGAAAGGTTTGGTATTTAGTCAGATAGGCTAAATTATGAAAATTACCAAGGTTAACCATTTAACATTGCTTAACCTTGAAGCAAGTTGCACAGCAAATCACCATTTAGATATAAAAATGGTTTTTTTGCTTGCAAGCTATAGGCTATCCCACTTACTATAGCATCCACTTTGAAGCGAGATGTTTTAAAGTTTTTGATTTTATTAAAAATAAGTAATACACCCGTAGCTCAGCTGGTAAAAAGAGTAGCACTACCCTCTTTTTGTAACCGCGGCGGTAGGGATTGGTGGTTCAATACACCAAAACATACAAAGCAAGACATTATACACCCGTAGCTCAGCTGGTTAGAGCACTACCTTGACATGGTAGGGGTCGGTGGTTCGAGTCCACTCGGGTGTACCACTCTCTTCAAAGAGTCTAAACATTGGAATTTTAATAAATGTAAACAATACACCCGTAGCTCAGCTGGTTAGAGCACTACCTTGACATGGTAGGGGTCGGTGGTTCGAGTCCACTCGGGTGTAC